>DATICR010000418.1:0-8904 GCA_035456745.1 Ignavibacteriaceae bacterium | reverse complement strand
ATTTAAAAAATGAAAAAGGAAATTAAAGTTACCTGTCTTGATGTAATGAGTCACATATGTGATAGTCTGGGTGAAGATCTGAATTCCGAGAGATGCAAAGATATCAAATCTCACCTCGAAAAATGTCCGGACTGTTCAAATTATTATAAAACTGTGCGGTTGACAATAGACTATTATAAAAAATATAATGTTAATTTACCCCCTGAGGCACATGATCGGCTTATGTCTTTTCTGGACCTGGAAGATGATGAATAATTGATGCGGGATACAAACAAAATCAAATGACTTTTCAAAATTCAAATCAGAAGAATTTCCTTAAGGAGAAACAAAATTGGAAGAAACATTTCACTATAAAGTTAATGTAAAATGGGACGAAGGCAGAATAGGTACTTTATCCTCAGATAAATTTACCGATATTAAAGTAGCAACACCACCTGAATTTACGAAGGGAGTTGACGGCATCTGGTCACCCGAACATTTACTTGTTTCGTCTGTGGCAATTTGCTTAATGACTACTTTTTTGGCAGTGGCTGAAAATTCATCATTGCCATTTAATTCATTTGATTGTGAAGCTGACGGGAAAGTTGAAAAGGTAGAAGGAAAACTCATGGTTTCGGAGATTGAGCTAAGACCAAAGGTTACGATACCTGACGAGAAATACCGGGAAAAGACACAAAGAATTGTGGAAAAATCCGAAAAAGCTTGCCTGATTTCAAACTCAGTGAAATCCAGAATTATTCTTAATCCATCAGTTTGCGTAAAGGCATGAATCAAAAGTGAATTTATAATAAAAAAGGAGACTTTATGAAAAGAATGGTCGGATTTATTGCTGCAATATTGTTTTTATTAAATCCTGGTTTACCTGCCCAGTCAGACTTAACTGTGAAAAATATTTCGGTGAATGAATTCAAACAGCAGATTGAAGGGGATTCAAATCTTGTGATTCTTGATGTCAGAACACCGGAAGAACTAACCGGTCCACTTGGGAAAATCGATGGTGTAATAAATATTCCTGTTCAGCAGCTTGACAAAAGAATTGATGAATTGAATAATTATAAAGATCAGGAAATTGCAGTAATTTGCAGAACCGGCCACCGTTCAGCAATTGCTGCCAAAATCCTTTCAGCAAATGGATTTACGAAAGTCGAAAATGTTGAGGGTGGGATGACCGCGTACCGACAGGATCAGAAGATAATTAAAAGACAAAAGACAGAGAAGCAAATTCACGATAACGACTGAGCTTTCAAGCAGAGGGAAGAATAATATGAACAGTGATTGGTATGGTTGTATATTGAATGACTGACAGAATGATTACAACCTGAATTGAACAGAGTGGTAGTATTTAATGGATGAATAATTACTCAACAATTGCAGTTTTTCTATTCCAGGTTTTGCAATTTTCTTTTGGCTTTTTTAATTGCAAATTTATCTCTGAAGTTTTGTTCGGGATAAGTCAGTAATTTTTTCAGAACTTTAGTCTCATTTTCTTTATCACCCATCGCCTCATAAGTAAGTGCCAGCTGGTAACTTGCAACAATAGTTTTTGGATAGAGATCCAGCGCTTTATTAAGCATCTGTACAGATTCTTCAAATGTACCTTCAGGAACCGAACCGAAAAATGTATCGGCGAATAATCTTTCAAACCAGCTCAAATCTGCTATCTTCCTGTAATATATTCCAAGTATCACGAATGAAAGGTATTGATGAGGATTTAACTCGAGAGATTTCTTTGCATTATCCTCAATTTTATGGGCAAGTTTAATTTCCTCTTTTCCGCCGGCATATAATGCCTCATTTCCATACGACATAGCCAGGAAAGCGTACGAAGCAGCACTATCAGGATAGTTATTGACAAGTTTTCCAGAATACTTTAATGCATAGTCTATCATTGACCGGGAACTGTCCTTCTCATGATATTCATAATACTCTTCACCCAGATCATTATAAGTCCTTGCAAGTCTGAACAGCACATTATAATCAGCAGGAGAAAGTTTATAGGCAAGCAGGTAATTTTCCAGTGCAGATTTATTATCAAACTTTGAATATTTTTCGTCTCCCTGTAGCAAGTATTCTTTATATGAATTAGAATATGCAGATGTAATAAAAACCAAACTCAAAACAATAAATAAAATTTTCGATTTAATAATCATTTGAAGTAACCCTTATTTAATACTTCAGATTATTATCGAGGAATGCAAATATTTCCTTCCATGCTTTTTCGGTAGTTTCTGCTTGATGAAGACCTGAATTATTTGGATTCATAAACGCATGGCTAACACCGGGATAGATAATAATTTTATTTTTAATCCCTGCTATGTTAAGAGAATCCTCAAATGCTTTTACGATAGTCGGAGTAATACCCTGATCTTTTTCGCCGAAGATTCCAAGCACGGGACATTTTATTTTTCTTAACTGATCGACATCGTTTATAAGCCTTCCGTAACATATTACACAGGCTGATAATCCCGGTAAATCCAATGCAGCCCTCAGTGAATATCCTCCTCCAAAGCACCAGCCAATCGATCCAATATTATTTTTGTCAACCGTTTTCAGATTTTTCAGATAATTAAATGCTGCCTGTAAATCCATTGCTGCCTGTTCCTGCTGAACGCTTCCTGAAAGTCTACGCGCTTCTTCAGGAGTGTCGGCAGATTTGCCGTGATACAAATCAATGGCTAATGCAGTATAACCGCTGTCGGCAAGTTTATCTGCATTTTTCTTAACTTCCTCATTTAATCCCCACCATTCGTGAATAACTATCAGAGCGGGGAAGTGTCCATTACCGTCCGGTTCAGCGAGATAAGACGATGCAGTATCATTACCACTAATATATTTCACCGTTGAATTTTTAATTCCTGTTTTTCTGACTTTATTATCTCCTTTTGCGGGTTGAGTTTGTGCACCAATCATTTCACCATCGTAAACCTGAAAGAATGCAATGTTAATCAATAATATAGAAAAGATTGTTAATCTATTCATAGAAATTTCCAATTGTTCTTTTTAAACCGGAGATACTGAAGTTAATTATTATTCCTATTTACACAATGATATTTATATCACACAGTATCTGTGTTGCGGATTTTAAATAGTTAGTTTTACAACTCAGATATTGGGGACAAATTCAGTCGTAATTCCATCTTTTCATAATATTTAAATCTAAAACGGATTCAAAATTTTACACGGAGGAAGCACTTATAATTATAGTGCATTGAAATAGAGGGTCAATTATCAGGATTCAAAGAGCAGAAGGCAAATTAATTTGAAGACATGGCATACAAGTCTGATTTCGAGGGAAATTTATAAATATGAATTTGCTAATTTACAAATTCGTTTAATTTCCAACTCTTTTTGTAATTATGATATTTTCCTGAGGGGAGGAGATTTTTATAAAAATACTCTTAATCTTCTTCCCGGGGGAGAGCAATATGGTAATTTTTTTTCTCATTTTATTAAACAGCTATATTTCTTGGTTTCATTCTAAGGATTAATGAGAGTTCTCTTGATGCAAGAATTTTCCTACCCTGGTACTTATAAACCAGTACTAGTACTTCATCAAAAGGAGAGCCATTTTCTCTAAATATTGGCAAGATGCTATTCAGAGCGACAGCTTCTTTATTAACATTAATAAAATTCTTATCCTCAAGGTAATCCAACAGATTGGTGAACTTTTTTATTTTTTCGAAGAATCTGTTCTCGTCTACAGGTACGATAATCTCTTCGGTATTAAAGACCACATTAAAGTACCAGAAATGATTGATTTTGTAACGTACCCTGATATATGAGCAGCATTCAAGTATAAAAGATTCTATATCAGTTATTTTTCCGTCAGCAATCTTCCCAATGATTCGTTTATCTTCTTCGTCAAAATACATCAAACCACCTCCGTTGTTTTTTTTCTCAACACAAGAGCAATGCCAGAGAGAATAAGTTGAGTTATCGGAATAATTGTAATAATTGTGCTTCAATTTTTGACGGATATGTCATATTTGACGGAAAGTAAAATACACTGCCAGCTCATTAGAAATATTTTTTGATATGGAATGAAATATGCTTTTTACAGGAATAATAAAAATTAGTATATATATTGAGAAAACTTAAGATATTTTTGAGCGTGGTTATACCTGAAATTGGAGGAATTATATTCAATATAATTCCTATGGCTCTATTTTTATCAATGACTAATTTTTTTTCAAAGGATTCTTACTATTCCCCGACTTTTATAGCAGCTGTACTTCTGATATCCCTGGCTTTGATGCTGATACCTTTCCGGTTAATACAGTTATTTGCTCAATCATTCAAGATAAATTTAGATGAATGCGGAGCTTTTTCAATAGCAATTATTGGAGGATTGACTGCTGGGGGCTTATTTTACTTATTAGTCCAGTCCCATTTTTCAATGACCTGGGCAAAATTGCCAGATTATGCTTTACTTGGAGTAATTCAAAGCATAATAGCTCAAATTATCTTCAGGTACATTCCGGAAGAATGGAAATTGAGGTTGGAGGAATAGAAAGAAATTTGCGGATCACCGAATTTGCGGATTGTCGAATTGAATTCTATAATTAGAAAATCGCTAAGTCGTTAATTCAATAAAGTTTGAATTCAAATCTGGATTCATTCCAGGTTTTGGTTTGTGTGTCAAGAGATTTTTCAATAAACAGAACTTCGTTTACACTGTTCATTAAAATAACAGTTGAGGAACGGGTTCCATAACGGTCGCTTTTTATAAATATGGGGGATACTGCTTTTTCAAGTTCAGGGCTCAAGCCTGTATCCGGAAGCTGATCTTCAGGTGCCTCTTTTTCATCCGATAAGATATGAAATAGCTTATCCGTCTCAATATTTCTGTCAGAGGTTACTTCAAGGAAAACCTCCTTACTTTTTATAACCTTAGGCCAGGGAGTATCAAGCAGGTGATTACTCAATCCATAAACTCCTTCAGTTAAACGGATGAGCTTTTTTGTCTGATTAGAAAAATAATAAAGTGTTTCAATATCTGAGAAAAGAAGATTATAGCCGTTATATTTTTCGGTCGTGCCTGTTAAATTACTACCAAACTTCATGGGGGTAAGTTTGGAAAAAAGAAAATCCGTCACCAGCTCACCTCTTGAAATTGCATTCTCTTTTAGAAGTCTCATATCGCGATAATTAGTAACAGCAGCAAATCTCCCGGTTTTTGTAATCCCGAGCCAGGTTCCCCCTGCTTCAAGATCGCGTCCCGCAAGCAGTTCCGGATAATCTTTCCAGAAGTGAGCTTTCTCAGCTGGCCGCTGATAAAACTCATCCCGGTTAGCAGCAACAATTAAGGGGTATTCGGGATGCATATTGTAAGAAATCAAAAGGAGACACATAATCAAAGATAGCATTAATTCAAAAAAAAAGCGGGTAATGAACCCGCTTAGTAAATTCCGAAAGAAGATAGACTAAGAGTCATCTTCATCTTCCTCATCTTCAAAGTCCTCTTCATCATCTTCATCCCACAGCTGATCGTTTACATCATCAGAATCGGGTTCATAATCGCTGTCATCAGAAGCGTCATAATCTTTTACGAAAAAGGATTCATAAATTATTCCGTTTTCGTCCTCCTGATTCCATATTTTTTCATCCCCTTCAAATCTATCTTTATTTGCACTTTCGTCTTTGTCCCTGGTATGCATAAGAACCTCGCATCTGGTTAATATTTATTTATTTCGGATTAAAAATATTCTACAGATTTTTGGAATCAAAATACATTGATAGGCTGCAAAGCACATTGTGATATTTCACATCCGGCCGTACATATCATTGAATTTTTACGGCAGAGGAAAAAGTAATAAACCCATCAATTTTTAATTTATTATTTCTCAGATCTGCATAGTACCAGGCCCCATTCCAATTTATTGTATCTCCAACCTTAATATTATAATAATTAGCTGTACCAATTTCGACATCAATATGTTTTGTATAGCTTTTTTTAAGGAATTCTTTTTTAACAGAATCCGGAGGGAAAAAGGTATTACCGTTAACATTCTTTACTTTTTTACTCTCAGCAATTATTTCACCATTCCAAATTGCCTTTGCCATCTTTTGGGTCTCCTATTATTAGTTAATTAGAGGATTACAAATTATCGGCTTTTCGAATTAAAATAACTGAATCACGCATTCGGATTAAAGAATTAGCCAGGGGTTTAATTTTATTAAAATCTGACAAAAATTGTCAAATTAGAATTCCGCCAATTCGTAATTCGATGATCTTATAGTCCGTAAATTCAATAATCGGTAACTCTTTATAACATAAACATTTCAGAAAGTCAATCCTTCAAAAAATCTCCTTTACGAAATTGGAGAATTTTCAGTTTATTCGGCCTGGCGGGTCTTATGAAACAGGAAGAAATTTATAAAAATTAACTCTTTTAAATAATTTATAATTTGATATTAAATCATTTCTTATCTATATAATTAATTATGGAAATAAGCGTCAGGGGAAGGGATTTATTAGTTGATTTTATTGTTAGAATAGGTATTTTAGTACAACTTAAAAAAAAACAGGTAGGAAAATTATAGATTAATTTATACTGCAATCCTTTAAAATTCACTATAATTTTTTTTATCTCAGCAAACGATTAGAGTTTAATCTATGTACAGTTGTATACTGTTGTGTTTAACATTTTTGCTGGCATCTCCCGGAATTTCTAAAAATAAGGATACTCAAGGGCCTTCAAACGATAAAGTACTGGCTTCGGTAGGTTCTCATACAATTACTTTAAATGAATTTTCTTCACGTTACACCGATTATCTCATCGGTGCAGGGATAAATGACAATAACATTGTAAGAGAGTCCATCCTTTTAAATATGATCAATGAAGTCCTTCTTTATAACTACGATACAAACAGCAGCATCTTTTCAAATTCAGAATATCAACGCGAACTGGAAGCTGCACGTAAAGAGACCATTCTTGCTTACCTGAAAGATCAGGAAGTTTATAAAAATATAACTGCAAGTGACGATGAAATACGCGAAGCTTTTGTGAGAGCAAATGAGAAGATAGCTGCAAGGCATCTATATGCCAAATCAAAAGAGGAAGCGGATGAACTATATGAGCTGCTTAAAATCGGAGTAAGTTTTGATGATCTGGCAAAACAGGTATTCACTGATTCAGTTTTGAAAAATAACGGTGGTTATCTTGGTTATTTTACGTGGGGGGATATGGACCCGGCGTTTGAGGATGCAGCTTATTCGATGAAAATCGGGGAAATTTCCAAACCTGTAAAAACTGTATACGGCTACAGCATAATTAAAGTTGAGGACAAAGTTACGCGGCCTCTGCTTACTGAGAATGAATATCTTAATAAAAAAGATCATTTATCCCAGGTCGTCAGAATGAGGAAGATGAAACCGTTTGAAAGAGAGTATGTCAAAAGCATTATTGATCCTGACAAAATCAAATTTAACGAGAAGGGTATTAATAATATATTTAGCGACCTCAGCTTAGCTGCTTCTACTGAATTCAAAACTCCAGGTACAGGATCGAATGGATGTGCCAGCTATGAAGGTAAGAAATACCTACAATTCGATATGGAAAGGGAAATAAATCAATTACCTCTTTATCAGAAGAATAAGATTAATAATATTGAAAATCTTAAAGCTGTAATCAAAGGACTTATTCTGAGGGATACTCTTTTTAATATTGCATCGGATAAGGGTTATGATACTATACAAGTAGTCAATGACACTTTTAATAAGCTGACCACTGATTTGTTTATGAAATACAAAACGATGGAAGTGCTGAAAAATACACAGGTAGCTGACTCAATAGTATATAAATATTATAAGGATAACATTACAAGCTTTTTATCTCCCAGGGAAATAAATGCCAAGGAATTAATTGTTGATAAAAAGCAGCTGGCAGACAGTTTGAAAATGCTGGCTGTAAAAGGTGCCGATTTCAATATGCTAATCGAGCAGCATTCTCTGCAAAATAACAGAGCCGATGGAAACGGAGAATTTTCCGAAATCGATAAGTACGGTTTTTTAAAAGACACTTTATGGAATACCACTACGGGTGAGATTGCAGGTCCCTTCAAAATTGAAAATTATTTTGTTCTCTTCCAGGTGGTCGGAAAGAAAGACGGTAAGCCAATGGATTATGATTCAATAAAAAACAGAGTAACGAATGCAGTCAAAAAAGAGATGAGCCGGTCTCTTATGAATAATTATGCAGATAATTTGAAAAAATCAGTCAAAATTAAAATAAATTATGAAGTCTTATGGGATTATAAAATTTCAGGATTGTCATCTAAAAGTAAATTAAATTAAAGAAAAATGAAATTTTGTCATTTAGGAGAGAATATATGAGAAAAGTTTTACTGCTTTTGCTCACAACTTGTACATTTTTTACGTCCATTCTTTTTGCCGGATCAACCGGGAAGCTAACAGGGCATGTCATTGATAAAGATACCAAAGAGCCCTTGCCATTCGTTAACGTTCTGATACTTGGAACAAATTATGGCGCAGCGACCGATCTCGATGGTAACTATGTCATTCTGAATATACCTCCGGGAAACTACAGTATCAAAGCCCAATACGTAGGTTACCAGGCTATGGTTGTTGAAAATGTAAAGGTCTCAATTGATTTGACCAGTACAATTGATTTTCAATTGAGTGCTTCTGCAGTCCAAATGCAGGATGTCGTTGTAGAAGGTAAACAGGAGATGATTAAAAAGGATATAACCTCCAGTCAATCTCTTATTTCTTCCGATCAAATTCAGGCGCTTCCTGTAACTGAACTGAATGATGTTATTCAGCTTCAGGCCGGAGTTACCAAAGATGCAAACGGTGATTTTCATATCCGGGGCGGCAGGACTTCGGAAATTTCATACTGGGTGAATGGAATCTCAATAACTGATGATTATGACAACAGTCGT
>DATICR010000417.1:0-3557 GCA_035456745.1 Ignavibacteriaceae bacterium | reverse complement strand
ATGATGAAATTTATTTACTTAAACTAAGAAATTTCTTTGTTTAAAGATTAAAATTAGGGAAATTAAAAATAATATTTTTAACCCTGCTGTTGCTGAAAACTATGCTTATAGAAAGATATGAGGAAAGGATCTTTCTTACTGAACTGATACTATTTTGTGTCATTCATTCAAAAATAGATTTCAAAATTAATTGAGCAGCAAATTCCTTATCTGATTGAGAATAGTCTACACGAAGCGCACCATTCAAAGGGATCTCATATTCCACATCAATACCAGGTAAATTTTTGATTTCACCTGATTCTGCCCTCCTGTAAATTCCTGTTGTATCATTTTTTTTGCAATGTTCAAGAGGAGTTGAGATATGTACTTCTTTAAAATTTGTGGTTATCGATTTTACAAATTCTCTTGATTCACGGTATGGTGATACAAAAGAAGCAACGACAAATACCCCCTGCTCTTCAAGTTTCTTTGCGAGATACCCTACACGTTTTATGTGTTCATTTACTGCTTCTCTGCCGAAACCGGTTTCGGGGAAAAGGTGACGAATGGAGTGACCATCGAGATGCTCCGCTTTGTGTCCTTTTTTCCTGAGTTTCTCCACAAGCGCTTCCCCAATTTCACTCTTTCCGGATCTTACCAATCCAGTCAGCCATATAACCGCTGGTTTAATTTCTTTTTTACCCCATTTTATTTTGTCCCATACTCTCTCGTGGGTAAAGTAGATAAGCATCTTTAAAACTACTTCTATCCCGCCAACTGAAAGGGCAAGGGTCATATCCCCAATAAAAATAAAAACTAGAGACATAGTCGTAAGTGTAGCAAGGGCACGCCAGGTAATGGCCTTGACTACAGAACGGATTTTAGTTTCTTTATACATAATAAACTTTTAATTTTGAAAAGTTACCAGCAACTGTATTTTTAATTGTTGAGTAATTGAATGTTAGATTGGTTATACTTTCAAATTTTCTCACGTTTCCATAAATCAATCACACACTCTTTTTATCGGAGTCTATTTATCCATTACCGGAACTTTAAGTACTACGATGCAGTTCCCATATAATATTTCATTAATATTTCCGCTACCTCAGGCCTTGAAAATTCCTGAGGCAAAGCCTCACCATTTGATAACATTTCCCGGACTTTAGTACCTGATAGTATCACGTAATCATCTTTTGTATGATCAGGGTAATCACGCATCATTACTACTTGTTTAAGTTTCTTTGAGTAAGCTGTATGATCTGCCTCGAATATTTTTATTTCAAGAGCTCCTTCCGGTACCTCATCGTGAAAAATTTTCTGGGCATCGAAACCGCCATAGTATGAACCTACTCCTGCATGATCTCGCCCGACTATTAAATGTGTACAGCCACAGTTCTGGCGAAATATTGCATGAAGAACAGCTTCTCTTGGGCCTGCATATAACATATCAAAACCATATCCGGTAATTAAAACTGTTCCGGGTTTAAAATAAACTTCAACCATTCTCCGTATGGCTGCATCTCTTACATCTGCAGGAATATCGCCGGCTTTTAATTTACCGAGAAGCATATGTATTAAAATTCCGTCTGCTTTAAGTCTTTCATATGCCATTCTGCATAATTCTTCATGTGCACGATGCATGGGATTGCGTGTCTGGAATGCCACAACTTTTTTCCAGCCCAACTTTTGCATTTCCTCACGGATCTGGTAAGCTGTCCTGAATGTTTCCGAAAAATCGGTTTCAAAATATGAAAAGTTAAGAACCTGAATTGGTCCTGAAACCGCATACCTCCCTACAGAATTAAATACCATCACCCCAGGATGTTTAGAATCTGTGGTGCGGAAAATTTTTTCAGTCATAAATTCCATCTGTTCATCTGTAAACTCTTCAACAAAACCCATCTGCTGAATCGCAATTACAGGATTTCCATCCACATTTGGATCCCGAAGTGCTATTCGTTTTGCGCCTTTTATTTTCGATACATCATTAAGCAAATTCAAAATGGGAACAGGCCAGAATAATCCTGATGTGGTTTTCATATTTCTAGCTACACTTAAAGCATCAGCAGCATTCATAAAGCCGGTTAAGGGATTAAAATAACCACCACCAAGCATAACTGCATTTGCAGCAGCAGCAGAACTTATAATAACTGAAGGTAAATTCTCAGCTTCCTTTTTCAGAACCTCACGTTCAGATTCATTTATTACAAAAAGAGGATTTAAAACACTGGATCCGTGAGGAGGAATCAAATTACTCATATTAGAGCTCCTGATTTAATATTATTGTCATCTTTAATTTACTGCCGGGTAGAACACATTGCCAAACGTTCTATCAATCACACTCAACCTTAATCTTACTCTTTTAAAATATCTTTCCCATTTTGTGTTGAGTTCGGTGACAAAGTTCTTACTTCTTTCTGATTATGCGTTCGTTCCAGTTGCTGCTTCTTCTCTGGATAAAATATAACCGTTAAGCGTAAGGTAGTTGATCACTTTATCTGCATTTTTATCGATATCAATTTCTTCAGTAGTATTAACAATCAATTCCGGATTTAATGGTTCTTCATATGGTGCTGATATACCAGTAAATTCTTTAATCTCACCAGCTAATGCTTTTTTGTAAAGCCCTTTGGGATCGCGTTCTTCACAGGTTTCAAGTTCAGCTTTAATATATATTTCTACGAATTCTCCTTTTTCATAAAGTTTTCTGACATTATCCCTGTCTTCTCTGTATGGAGAAATAAAAGCAGTACTTACAATTGTGCCGGCTTCAACAAACAGTTTGGAAACCTCACCGATTCTCCTGATATTTTCAACCCTGTCTTCTGGTGAAAATCCAAGGTTTTTATTTAAACCGTGTCTTATATTATCCCCATCAAGGACAAAAGTTCTCATTCCCTTTTCAAACAATTTTTCCTCAACTTTCATTGCAATAGTTGATTTACCGCTTGCAGAAAGTCCCGTATACCAGAGACACACACCTTTATGTCCGCTTAACCTTGTCCTGTCTTCCTTAGAAATACTTCCGTTATGCCAGGTAATATTTGTAGACTTATTTTCACTCATCCTTCTTCCTTATATTTTATATAATATTAAATTATAATCATTTAGACATTTCAGCAATTATATATTCTTGGAGTCAATCACCAATCGTCCCTGTTTTTAATATTTCAATCAATCAATCTAATTGTCCATTTCACGCATCAATCATCCAATCAAAATTTCATTTTAAATGTCTGATGTCATGCAACCATGCCAAATTCTGTTAACCACCATCATGCAACTATGCAAATATCTGATTTAAATTCATCATACTTCTATTCTATATTCGGTTTTAGGTACAGCAAAGGCGCTTGCTATAAAACCAAAATTTTTAGGTAAATTTTTATTATACAATAATTCAGTCCCATCCTTATTTACAAAGAAACCGCCTGCAGACGAAAGGATTGCGTGTCCCGCTGCTGTATCCCATTCCCAGGTTGGTCCGCTCCTGAAATATATATCTGCTTTGCCTTCTGCAACCATGCAGATTTTTAATGAACTTCCGCGCGACATCTTCCGAATAATATTAAACTTGC
>DATICR010000416.1:0-3374 GCA_035456745.1 Ignavibacteriaceae bacterium | reverse complement strand
CTCAGGGGAAGTCTCAATTCTAACTAGAATTACATTTTCTCCTCTTGATGCCATTTCTTCAGCATCCTGGGCATTAAGTGCAACTTTTCCCGAAGCAGCACCAGGTCCCGCATTTAATCCCTTAGCGATTAATTTCCCTTCATCCACAGCTTTTCTTTTTTCATTGATATCGAAAATTGGTCTGAGCAATTGATTCAGCTGATTCGGTTCTATTCTGGCTATAGCCTCTTCTTTGCTAATCAATTTTTCTTTTACCATATCAACAGCCATCTTAATAGCCGCAAAACCGGTACGTTTTCCCACTCTACACTGAAGCATCCATAGCTTGCCCTGCTGGATAGTAAATTCGATATCCATCATTTCTTTGTAGTGTTTTTCAAGAGTTTTTCTGATTTCATCAAGCTGTTTGTATATCCTGGCATCATCCTCCTTTAGCTTAGCTATCGGTAATGGAGTTCTAGTTCCTGCCACAACATCTTCTCCCTGTGCATTAAAAAGGTATTCTCCATAGAATACATTTTCACCTGCAGCCGGATCACGTGTGAAGGCAACCCCGGTACCGGAATCTTCTCCCATATTACCGAATACCATTGACTGAACATTAACTGCTGTTCCCCAGTCCGATGGAATATTATTCAGTTTTCTATAAACAATAGCTCTTTCATTCATCCAGCTCCCGAAAACTGCTCCTATTGCACCCCAAAGCTGTTCAACCGGATCAGCAGGAAATTCGTGACCGGTCTCTTTCTTTATTTCTTCCTTAAATTCCTGTACAAGTTCTTTCAAATGTACAGTTGTCAATTCAGTATCAAGCTTAAATCCATTCTTTTCCTTTTTTCTTTCCAGAATCACCTCAAAAGGATCCTCTGCCTTTTTATCCTGAGGTTTTAGACCGAGCACCACATCACCGTACATCTGCACAAATCTTCTATAAGAATCATAAGCGAAACGCGGATTATTAGTTTTCTTAATCAAACCTTCTACAGTTTGATCATTCAATCCGAGATTGAGAATAGTATCCATCATTCCCGGCATAGAAGCACGTGCCCCGCTTCTCACAGAAACGAGGAGGGGATTTTCAGGGTCACCAAATATCCTACCCATTTCCTTTTCAACTTTTTGCAAAGCCGCTTTAATCTGTTTCTCAAGATCACGTGGATATTTATTGTTATTAATATAATAATGTGTGCATACTTCTGTAGTAATCGTAAAACCCGCAGGAACAGGCAAACCTATATTAACCATTTCAGCAAGATTTGCGCCTTTGCCTCCGAGAAGTGCCTTCATTTCGGCTTTACCATCTGCTTTTTTGCCGCCAAAAAAATATACATATTTCTGCTGCTTTTTAGCCATTAAATTTTCCTCCGTTCTAAGTTTAGCTCTTTAACTAATCTTTTTTTTATAATTTTTATTTATTCCTGAAAAAATAAAATCTTCAAATTCGTTTTCCTTATCCATTCGTAATTCTATTTTGAGAAAAAATATATCGATATCATCAAGCTCTTTTGAATATTGAGTCAATTTGACTGCATCCTTTTCTGTTGTAACAACCGAATGAGAATTAGTCGAGTAAAATTTCTTTCTTATTTCCTGTACCTCCTTATTTGAATAATTTTTATGGTCTCTGAATATCATCTGATTAGAAGTATCAATTTTTGACTGAGTCAGGATATTTATAAACGAAAACGGATTTGCAACGCCCGATACGACAAGGCTTCTTTGATCTCTGAAATCCTCAAGACCATAGCTTTCATTTTTTTTAACATCAACAAAGCCAATAGCTTTATAATATGCAGTGAAAATTTTTTTATTTTCAAAATATTTATTGTACTTCACCGGAATTTCTTCTTTTGGAGTGAACTTTCTGTTAATTATAACAGCATCTGCTCTATTAATAGAGCTAAATGGTTCACGCATCATTCCCGTAGGTAGTAAATTTTTCTTAAAAAAATCTTCTTCTGTAAGAAATCTTTGTTCAAATACCAGAAGATTGATATCTCTTGAAATCCATCTATGCTGATAAGCGTCATCCAGAACTATCGTATCAACAGCGGTGTCCTCTATTAATTGTTGTGCACCTTTTGCACGTTTTTCAGATACAGCAGCAGGAGTCCGGCATTCCATAGCTGTTATAAAAATTTCATCACCGCAGTTATCAACGGGCGCCAGGATACTTTTTCCGTCTGAGACCAAAAGATATCCTCTGGTATTTCTGCGATAACCTCTGCTCAGCACACCAACATTCTTTCCATTCTTTTTTAACAAATTTGTTAGAGCAATTACAAGAGGTGTTTTCCCGGTTCCGCCCACGGAGATATTTCCCACCGAAATAATCTTAGCACCAACAGATTTTTCTTTAAATATATTTTTATTAAAAAACCAGTTCCTTAAACTGATTACAAAAGCATAAACAGGAACAAAAGGATACAGGGTCAGCTTTATTAGTTTTACCATGTTCCTATTGAAATATTTCTGCTTCTGATTGAAGTTCATTCAATTTCTTTTCACAATCTTTTATAATCTGCGAAGTTTCTTCCCGACCCAGGTTTTCCGATACATAAACAGGATCCGAATAAATTACATTTACCATCGTAAAAAATTTAGGAATCTGGAAACTGTCCCAACTTTTCAGAAACCATTTCTTTTTAAAGCCTATTCCCACTAAAACCAGCGGCAGATGTGATTTTTTGGCAGATACAACCGCTCCTGCTTTAAGTTTATATGGTGGTCCTTTGGGACCATCGGGTGTTATTGCTATTGAATAACCATTTTTAGCAAAATCAACCATCAACCCGAGGGCTATATCACCTCCCTCAGAACTGGATCCACGCAGTACTGTATAGTTCCATTTCTTAAGGATTTTTGCCAGTAGATCACCATCTTTACTTTTACTCGTAAGCCCTGCGAAATTCTTATCCCGATTCAAGTACCATGGGAGCAGCATTGTACCATGCCAGAAACCAAAGATAAAATTTTTATTATTTTTATCTAACTCATCCACTACCGATTTATTAACAAAGTTAATTCTTAGTGTTAAGCAAAGAATATTTACAAGATGAAAAAGAACATAATTTCCGACCAAACGCAGAGTATCCTGCTTAATTTTTCTAAGATTCATTCATTAATGAATAGATTATATTTGCCGCACTTTCAGATGCTCCCGTCGAACCAAGTTTTTCTCTCAGCAATCTGAATTTTTCCTTTATACTTTCGTAAACGGATCTATTTATCAATATTTTTTTGCATTCAGAATAAATTGTATCCTCATTCACATCTTTTTGAATCAATTCCGAGACGACCTTTTCCCCTGAAATAATATTAACCATTCCTATATTATTCACACGAATTAGATTTTTTCCTATAATATATGTTAG
>DATICR010000415.1:0-8839 GCA_035456745.1 Ignavibacteriaceae bacterium | reverse complement strand
CTTAGGGAATAATTAAGTATTTAGCCGTTTCTAACCGAACGGCTTTTTTTATTATTGAGGTAATAATGAAATACTTGGTTATTCTTTTTTTCTTTTTAAACATTTCTGCCTTTTCTCAAAATTTAAGTATTATAGGGAAAGTACTGGATTCCGAAACTCTACAGCCTCTACCTGCTGCTAACCTGATAATCTTAGATAGAAACATCGGCACTTCCACAATAGAAGACGGCAGTTTTGTATTAAGTGGAGATATAATCCCGGATGATATACTCAAAGCAACGTATGTCGGATATTCAACAAAATTAATTCCTTTAAAAGATGAGGATTTAACTAACCTGATAATAAAGTTGACCCCTCAGATTATACCTTCTCAAACGGTATTCGTTGAAGGAAGTATAGGGAAAAAGGGAATTACTCCGGTTACTTTTGAAAAAATTGACAGGAAAGAAATAGAAGAAAATTATACAATCCAGGATATTCCGAAATATTTGAGTTCACTTCCATCAACTACATTTTATTCAGAAAACGGAAACGGAATTGGCTATAATTATTTAAGTATCAGAGGTTTTGATCAAAGAAGAATTTCCGTTTCCATAAATGGTATTCCTCAAAATGATCCGGAAGACCACAATGTTTATTGGTTGGATTTTCCTGATCTGCTGGCAAGTACTGAATTAATACAGGTTCAGAGAGGTGCTGGAAACGGGGCGTCGGGTTACCCGGCAATCGGGGGAAGTATAAATATAATAACATCATCTTTTACAAATGATCCGCAGACTGATTTTTTTGCTGCTGTAGGCAGCTATAACACCAGGAAATATAGTGCATCTTTTTCCAGCGGTTTAATCGGCAAAAAATATTCAATTTATGCTAAACTCTCGCAGATATTAAGCAGTGGTTATAGACTGGGCTCTTGGGTAAAGTTTAACTCTTATCATTTGTCCGCTATTAGGTATGATGATAAGCTCACTACTCAGGTAAACTTTTACGGAGGACCTGTTGCTGATGGACTCGCATATACCGGCTTACCAAAATTTGTAGTTAAGAATAAGGACTTAAGAAAAGCTAATTATTCGGATTGGGGTGAAGATCCTTCAACGAATAATTATACATATACAGTTCAAAGAAGACCGGAGGAAATAGAAAATTTCTCACAGCCTCATTATGAATTGTTAAATGAATACCGGTTTAATGATAATGTTACGCTTAACTCAGCTCTTTTCCTTGTTATCGGTGATGGATTTTTTGATTTTGATGGTTCCTGGGCAGATACAACTTATCTGAGATTGACTGGTGAATATGGGTTCCATCCGGTGCAGAATCCGGGTAACGTTTTGATACGTGCACAGGTTAATAATACCCAATTCGGCTGGATTCCAAGAGTAAGCTTAAAACATTCAAATGGTACATTAATACTGGGAGGTGAATTCAGAAAACATAAGTCGGATCACTGGGGAGGAATAAATTATGGAGAAAATCTGCCCCCGGGATTAACCAAAAGTTACTACTATTATTTCTACAATGGAGGAAAGGATATTATAAACGGATTTGTTCACGAGGAATATGATCTCAATAAAAAGATAAATCTCCTTGGTGAAATTCAGGTTGCTTATCATAAATACCGTTTATATAATGAAAAATATCTGGGACATGATTTTTCAATAAGCAATACTTTCTTTAATCCAAGGTTAGGTGTGAACGCTAAGTTTTCGGATATTTTTAATTTATACCTTTCCTATGCACGTGTATCAAGGGAGCCTGTATTATCGGCTTATTATCAGGCTGATGAGTCAAGCGGCGGAGCTGTTCCCCGGTTTCAACAAAATCCTGATGGTAGTTATAATTATAATGAACCCCTTGTGAAACCGGAAACGATGAATGATTTTGAATTTGGTTCATCTTTGCAGATGCAGAATATCAGCCTCACTTTAAATCTTTTCTATATGCTTTTTGATAATGAAATAGTTAAGAATGGTCAGGTTGATAGATTCGGACAGCCTATAACCGGTAATACTAAAAGGACTGTCCATACCGGGGTTGAATTCTCAGGAATAATTAATTTGTTTAACGGATTTCAATTAATTGGCAATGTTACATTGAGTAAAAATACAATAGAAGAGGGAAATGCATTTGTAACTTATAATATCACCGGAGATTCAATCGCATCGGCTGAAATAAATCTTAATGGTAACAGGATCAGTGGCTTTCCTGATTTCCTAACTAACTTCGGAATTAGTTACTCAAACAGCGGAATTTATTTGCAGCTGACCGGAAGATATGTCGGATCATTTTTTTCAGATAATTATGATACCAGAATTTCGGAATATTTGAATCTTTATCCCGGATTTATTTCTTATGCGGATAATAAGAATGAAGCATATTTTACAGCCGATTTTACGGGAAGCTATGAGTTCAAACCGTTTGCAGCATTGAATAATTCTAAAATATTTATTCAGGTTATCAATATATTTGATAATCTATATTCAGCGTATGCAATTGGGCCGGAATTCTTCCCGGCGGCTGAGAGAAATTTTCTGGCAGGTATTCAGGTAGGATTATGATAGAACTTAAAAGTATTTAGGGAATTATGAATTGAAAAAATGTATTATACTTGCTAATGGTAAGATTCCGCCAAAAAATATTGTTAAATATTTACAGCAAGTAAATTATTCTTTTCTGGTCTGTGCTGATGGAGGTGCAGATTCAGCCAGGAAACTTGGGATAAGCCCTGATTATATTGTTGGGGATCTTGACTCTGTAAAGGATGAAACGCTTAAATTCTTCATGAACAAATCAAAAATAATTCAGATAAAAAGACAGAATGATACTGATGTTGAGAAATGCCTTAAATTCGTAATAAAGAGAGAGTATAAAGAAGCGGTACTGCTGGGAGCAATAGGTGACCGGCTTGATCATAGTTTTTGTAACCTGGGAATCGTGATTAAATTTTTTGAAAAGATAAGAGTCAGAATTATTTCGGATAAATCAATACTTACTCCTTATAAAGGAAATGTTAGTCTGTCTGCTGTGGAAGGGGAGACAGTTTCTTTATATGGATTTAATGAGAAGACGAAAATTACCTCTATAGGACTGAAATATCCATTAAAAAAAACTCCGCTCCCGTTTGGTAAAAGAGAGAGCACAAGTAATGTCGCAACCGGTAAAAAAGTAAGATTGAAAATTGATGGGGGAATTATTTTTGTTATGAGAGATTTTAATTTACTCAGGAAGCATGATCTCCTTCAACTCTCTTGATATCATAATCATAATCCTTTTCTTCGTGATTGTTTTACTGATTGGATTCATTTCAGGCAGATATACGAAGAATGAAGCGGATGATTACCTGCTGTCGGGGAGAAAAGTCGGACTTCTTTTATTCATCCTGACTAATGTTTCTGCATGGTATGGAGGAATACTTGGAGTCGGTGAGTTCACTTACCGTTATGGGATTGCAAGCTGGTTTACCCAGGGATTTCCATATTATATTTTTGCTTTTCTTTTCGCATTATTCTTTGCCCGGAAAATCCATTCCGCTTCATTGTTTACTATTCCTGATAAAATCACAGATACCTATGGAAAGACTGCCGGACTTATTTCTGCAGTTCTTGTTTTTGTTCTTGTCTCTCCCGCACCTTATGTTTTGATGACAGGGAATTTAATCTCACTGACTTTTAAAACAGGAACTCTCTTAAGTCTCTTTATTTCTGTAATCCTCTCAATGATATATCTTTTTCAGGGTGGATTCCGCTCTAATGTATTTACCGACTCTTTCCAGTTTTTTGTAATGTTCGCCGGGTTTATACTCATGCTTATATTCTGCGGGATAAATCTTGGAGGTTATGACTATCTTGCCGCATCATTGCCCGCATCTCATCTTAAGCTGACCGGTAGTGCCTCACCTTTATTCATAATAGTCTGGTTTTTAATTGCCCTTTGGACGTTCGCCGATCCGGGTTTTCATCAGAGATGCTACGCGGCTAAAACCGGAGGGGTTGCGGTAAAAGGAATTTTAATTTCGATCTTTTTCTGGGCACTGTTTGATTTCCTTACCACTTCAACCGGTTTATTTGCAAGGGCAGGTCTGCCGGGAATTGAACAACCCGTTCTATCTTTTCCGCTGCTGGCAGAAAAAATACTTCCATCCGGTATTAAGGGAATTTTTTATGCAGGTTTATTCGCAACGATTATTTCTACTTCAAATAGTTTCCTTTTTCTGAGCGGCACTACCGTCGGAAGAGACTTCCTTTTCAGAATCAAAGCTGATGTCGATGAAAATAAATTAAAATTGTATACGGTCTTTGGTTTAATTATCAGCGGATTGCTTTCAATTCTACTTGCATATCTAATTCCTTCTGTAATAGAAATCTGGTATACCTTAGGCTCTTTATGTATTCCGGCAATTATTCCTGCAGTTATAAGCTCTTATTATCCCAAATTCAGAATTGGAAATAAAATAATGATCGCCGAGATGATTACTGCAGTAACTTTAAGTACCGTTTGGTATTTTCTGCGGGAATCCGGGATTATTACTGGTTTCGTCGTTGAAATTGAACCAATGATAGTTGGATTATTAACTGGAGCAATAATTCATTTCTATGGCATATTAAAATGGAAAAATTCTAAGCAACTGTGACCGGATCGGTAGAAGGGTCAGGGCGCTGGATGTTAAACAGACTTTAGATTTTTAATAGCTATTTTCTTCCACCTCTTCAGGATTTGCTATCTTTTTTAAAAACTAATGATAAAATGATGGAGCCGGCCAGCAGCGCAACAATAATACCAAGTGAAATTTCGGTAGGAATATGATAAACATCAGATATCATCATTTTAACGCCTACATAAAATAATATTATTGCGACACCATATTTCAGATAAATAAACAAATCCACAATTCCTGCCAGGGCAAAATACAGAGCACGTAAACCAAGAATCGCAAAAATGTTTGAAGTAATTATTATAAAAGAATCTCTGGTTATTGCAATAATAGCAGGAATGGAATCAACTGCAAATACAATATCTGATGATTCAATTAAAAGAAACGTGAGAAATATTGGCGTTGCATATACTGTAGAATCTTTTTTTGTAAAGAATTTCTTCCCCTTGTAATCCGGAAGAATATTAAAGTATCTCCTGATGATTTTTATGATGGGATGCTTTTCAAGATTGATTTCCTTATCACCCCCAAAGGCCATTTTATATGCACCGTATAGAAGGATTAACCCGAAAAAGTAAATGATGGGCTGAAAGAGATTGAGTAATCCAACGCCTATTAATATAAAAATGATTCTGAATACAATTGCACTAAGGATTCCCCACTTAAGTATGTGCGGCTGGTTCTCTTTTGACACTCCCATTACCCTGAAAATCATAAGAAAAACAAAAAGATTATCAACTGAAAGTGAATATTCGATAAGGTACCCCGTAAGGAACTCTAAACTTCTCTGGGGACCCTTTTCAAGAAAAAAATGTATGGCAACAAAAAAAAGGAGAGCGGTACTTACCCATATACCGCTCCACATAATGCTTTTTTTTAATCCTATCCTGCCCTGTCTGTGATCAGTAACGTATAAGTCTATGACAATAATAATAGCAGCAATGATTGCAAATGCAATCCAGAAAGTTAATTCATTATACAATGTATGCTCACTGGATTTTCATGGTAACAGGATCCCTATTGCAAGGACTGTAGTCCATAAACCGTTTTTATCACCCTCTGCTGACTGAGTGATGTTAAAAGATCTAACGATCTTTCCTGACATTTTATAAATGTTTTCTCTCTCGCTCCAGTCCGTATCAGGGTTAAAGTCGACGCCGAGCGTTGTTGCCAGCATCGTTGCTGCCAGATCCTCGGCATATTCGCCAGCCACTTTTTCAGTTTCACCGAATGGGTGATGTTCTGAAAGATAACCATATTGCGTAGGATCTGCAGGAAGAGCTGCACCTATAGAAGCAGCAATCAACCTGTTAGGTTCATTCGTAGAATTGCGGGCTATAACTGCGAAAGTTATTTGTCCCGGTGATAATTCCTTTAATCCATCCTCTTTGCTTATTTTTTTGCACCCGCCGGGATAAATACTGCTTACGGTTACAAGATTGCAAATCTCTACTCCGGCACTCCTCAGGGCAAGCTCAAAAGAAGCTAAATATTCTTTGTGTCTGCCTACCCCTTTGGTAAAGAAAATTTTAGTTGGTACATACAATATATCATCTCCTTTCTAAGTTATGATGTTATTTTAATAAACTTTCGTTTTCCAACTTTAAGTATTTTTGGTTTGTCTATTTTAATTTGTGCATTAATATCGCTGACTTTATCGCCGTCTACTGATACACCACCCTGAACTACTAATCTTCTTGCCTCTCCTTTAGATGGAGCAAAATCCACTTTTAAGATTAAATCAAGAATTCCGATTTCAGTTCCAGTTTCTATTTTGAACTCCGGTATATCGTCAGGTATTTCTTTTTGAATAAATATCTTATCAAATTCTTTTTCGGCTACTTCAGCTGCTTCTTTGTTATAATACATTCTGATCAATGCTTTTGCAAGATTTCTTTTTAAATCACGTGGATTTACTTTTTTCTCATCAAGCTGCTGCTTTATTTCTGAAAGCTCTTTGTTAGGAACATCCGTCGACAGTTCAAAATAAGGATAAATTAATTCATCGGGTATTGAAAGCGTCTTGCCAAACATATCTTTGGGGGAATCAGCTATACCAATATAGTTATTGTAGGATTTGCTCATTTTTTCAACACCATCAATCCCGACGAGCAGCGGCATTGTTAAAATAACCTGTGGATCGACACCAAATTCCCGTTGAATATCCCTGCCTACAAGAAGATTAAATTTCTGATCGGTTCCACCCAGTTCAACATCACTTTTAATTGCTACTGAATCCATTGCCTGGGCAAGAGGGTAGAGGAGTTCGTGAAGGCTGATTGGTTCGCCATTTTTATATCGTTTGGTAAAATCATCACGTTCCAGCATCCTGGCCACAGTATACTTTGAAGCTAACCGTATAACATCTTCAAATGTCATCTTTCCCAGCCATTCGGAATTGTATACTATCTTTGTTTTTTCTTTGTGGAGAATCTTTGATGCCTGCTCAAAGTAAGTCTCTCCGTTTGCTCTTGTTTCTTCGAGTGATAAAGCCGGACGGGTGACATTCCTTCCCGAAGGATCTCCTATCATTCCGGTGAAATCGCCTATAATAAGGATTGCCTGGTGTCCAAGTTCCTGAAATTGTGCAAGTTTTCTTAAAACTACTGAATGTCCTATATGAAGATCGGGTCTGCTCGGATCGCAGCCCAGCTTAATATTTAAAGGCTTATTCTCTTTGATGGACTTTTCTAACTTCTTTACAAGATCTTCTTCTGGTATAATTTCAAATGCACCCCTCCTGATAACGTCCATTTGTTCATTTATGTTCGGAAATACTGATTTATTCAATTTAAAACTCGACTATCATATGACTGTATGATTGTATGATCATTTTTCGATTTTTTTACTACATATTAAATATTTCCAGGGATCTCATAAATTTCAATTTGTTCTTTTAATACAAAATCATTTTTCCAATCATGGTCCCTGCCAGACAACCAGGTCTCTGAATCTACGGTTAATATTTCAATTTGTTTCCAGTTTATTTTTAGTTCATTTTTCAATTAATAACCAATTTTATCAAATTACCAGCCATACAACCATACATTAATACAACATACATTTTTATTATCTTACATTCCTCTCCTGCTCACGCTGCACGTCTCTCTTGGCAATCGCTTCTCTCTTATCGTATACTTTCTTGCCCTTGGCCAGAGCAAGCTCAACTTTAACTTTTCCATTCTTGAAATATAATCTTAATGGAATCAGAGTTAAACCTTTTTCTTTAACTTTTCCAATTAGTTTTTTTATCTCGCTTTTATTCAGGAGAAGTTTTCGGGTTCTTGTGGGTTCGTGATTGTTTATATTACCCTGATCATAAACGCTGATGTGTGCACTAAATAACCACACTTCACCGTCTTTCAAATTCGCATAACTATCAACCAGATTTGCTTTCCCCTGCCTTAATGATTTTACCTCAGTACCCTGAAGAACTATTCCTGCCTCATAAGTCTGCAGGATAGTATATTCATGTCTTGCCTTTCTGTTAACAGTTATGTTTTTTTCCTCAATATCTTTGGTCATTATCCCGGGAAATTAGGGTTTTAAAATATTTTAAAGGACTGATTTATTCAAAAACTAAGTAACAAATGTAATATTATTATCTATAAAATTATACAGAAGCTGGAGGGAAGAGTTGAGTATTTTTTTGTCCTCAAGTTTCCAAATTTCTCAGTTCCTTCGTCCCCGAGTCTCCCGTCTCCAGGCCTCTCAGTCCCTATGTGTTTCATTATCTCTGCATTCATTTCGACCCACTCAATATAAAAAGTCAATCCGCCCATTGAACGATTTGTAGACTGACGACCTGCGGACTGTGGACTCTGATTTCTTAATCTCCAAGTCTCCCAGTCCCCAAGTCTCTCAGTCCCTATGTGTTTCATTATCTCTGCATTCATTTCGACCTAACCCAATATAAAAAGTTAATACGCCCATTGTACAATTTGACTTCTGACTTCTGATTTCTTGATAGTTGACTTTTTTGCCAATTGCATTCTAGCCATTGTCTACTGTCCCTGCCTACTTTCAGTCCGTGCCTCAGCGGTTGCTTATACCCCAATAAAAAAGTCAATCCGCGCATTGAACGATTTGTTGACTGAGGACCTGCGGACTCTGATTCTCTTAGTCTCTTAATCCCCAAGTCTCCAAGTTTCCCAGTCCAAGTCCCCCTGTTTCCTCTGTGGTTGA
>DATICR010000414.1:0-3042 GCA_035456745.1 Ignavibacteriaceae bacterium | reverse complement strand
CCATAGCCTTTATTTACAAACAATGAATTTATAGTATTCCTAAATCTAAATCAAATAGGAACTTAGGGCAAATAGGTCATCTTTTGATGACCTGATATATAAGTAAATTGATTAAAAAATTCAAGTTAAGTTATTATTTTTCAATAAGTTCTTGCTTTATTTCACACTTATATTAATCTTTTTTCAACAAAGCTTGTGTGAGTATTTCCCGCTATTATTATATGATCAAAGACTGGAATGTCCATTATCTTGCCGGATTCAACGATTTTCCGTGTGATTGCGATATCTTCATTGCTTGGTTCGGGATTCCCGCTGGGATGATTGTGAATCAAAATAATACTTGCCGAATTATTTTCAATGGCAGCTTTGAAAACTTCTCTCGGATGTACTATACTTGAATTCAGACTGCCGACAGAAATAGTTTCATATCTTATTATTTTATTTGCTGAATTAAGACAGACGATTATAAATTTTTCTTTTACTTCATCTCTTAAAAAAGGAATGAAGATGTCCGCAACATCCTGGGGTGAGGTCACTTTTTTATCCGAAAACCATTTGGACTGCATTTGTATCCTCCGTGATAATTCAAATGCTGCCAGTAGTGAAGCCGCTTTATCATTTCCGATTCCCGGAGTTTCAATCAAAGTATTAATTGATTTTGTTGAAAGGACAGCGATATTTCCGTAATTATTTATTAATTCTTGCGCAACCTGAATAACTGTTTTTCCCCTCTTCCCTGTTCTGATTAGAATAGCAAGCAGTTCCGCATCTGTTAAGTTTTGAGCACCTCTCAATTTAAGTTTTTCACGTGGACGATCATCAAGGGGTAAGTCTTTTACTCCTGAAATAATTTCACCTCTTTTATTTATTCTCCTGATTTGAAGTGGTCAACAAGTTCGAATTTTCCATCTTTGTAACGGATAATATTCAGAAACTTATTTATATGTTCCTTTCCAAAGGCTATAAAATTGTGATATCCCTTTACCTCAATTCCTGATTCCATAACGTTAATCAACGAAGATCTCGAATCGGCTCCGTTACTGATAAGATTAAGCAGATAAATTGCAGTATCATATCCGTATAAAACATTTCTGTTAATGTCAAATCCTGTCTTTTGTACAAAATCTTTGCTGAAAGATATGAACGATGAATCATTATAGTCAAGAAAAAAATCCGAAGTAAAGGAAAGCTGATTACTTAATTCAGATGAAGTCTCGAAACCTTTGGCAAAAAACCAATCCTGGTTACCAAAAAGCGGGATATTTATTTGCTGTTGAACCATTTGCGAGAGAAGCGGAGCTGCATTCATTTTATTGGATAATGGCAGATAGATTCCGTCGAGATTATCGGTATTTGAGGCTATAGCTGACAATGACTGGTTAAGATCATATGACCCGTCGTTATATTTACTATTGACTATGATATTTCCCCCGATGTTCTTGAATTCGTTTATGAAAGCATCAGCCAGTAAAACGGAATATCCCTGCTGCGCACTCATCACTGCCATATTTCTTTTACCTGCAACATAATATGCATACTGTGCAATAACCTTTCCACGCATAGAAAAAGAGGGATTAGCCTGGAAAAAATATTCACTTAATTTGGTAAGATCATTGTCCGTCGCAGTTGGTGATATTACCGGGATACCTGAATATTTAAAATCCTCAAGGGTATATCTCACTTCGTTACTGAAAATGGGACCTATTATTGCTTTTATAGAAGGAAGTGAACTGATCTCATCACTAATTTGTGAAATCGTCGTCGAATCATTACCCGTATCTCTTATTACCAAACCTACCTGCGTTTCATTTTCCTGGTTATATTCTGAGATTGCATATTTTATTCCTTCAAGTATTTCCCCGGCAGAGGCAATCTTTTCACCGTTTGCAATATTATGTAAGGGTAAAAGTACTGCAAGCAGATTTTCGGATGCTGCCTCTTTATTTTTATTCCCAATTTTGCTGATAAGCTTTTCGGCTTTGTCAGCTGGATCAGAATCCGGATATTTATTTATTAATTCTTTAAAAGTCTTCGAAGCATCGCTGAAATTATTTTCACTTTGCTCTTTCTCTCCGATAAGCAGAAGCAGATAGGGTTTGAGCGAAGAAAGTGAAGGATTATCATAGTAATTTTTTAGCTGATTCAACTCGATATAATTTACTGCAATCTTCTCTCCAAGTGATGATGAATATTTTTTATATTCGGACTGATTTGAACTTGCTACCAGATCCAGAACATTTTCAAAAGCTTTTTCATAATCCTTTCTTAGATAAAATACTTTCACAAGTGACAGCTGAGCTTCGACTTTGTATTCACTTTCGGGGTATTGTTCCAGAAAATCCTGCAGGTATTGCGTGGCAGAGCTTAAATCATTCATCTGTAAATAGGTTTTCCCTACAAAGATATATGCTGCCGTTGTCTTCTGGTTGTATGGCAATTCAATAGATATCTTTTTAAAAACAGAAAGAGCATGATCGTATTCACCTGATTGATATAAATTGATGGCATACTTGAACTGTTTATCGACATCAATATCATTTTGGGCAGACAAAAATTGAATGCCTGTAAAAAATAAGAAAAGAAAATAAATTCTTGTTTTATTATTCATCAGGAGCCATTTTTTTTAGTACGATATCCGCAAACTTTTTCCCTTCAATTGCTAATTTATTTTTGGGATCAAGTTTAAGTGCTATTTCAAAATAAGCCAGGGCATCGGTAGCTTTTCTCGATTTTAAACAGGCTTCAGCAAGTTCGGCATATATATCTGCTTCTGCATCTTCTCCTGTCTCGATGTAATTCAAAAATTGCCTCTCTGCTTTAAGATAATCCCCCGTACTTAAGTATATTTTACCCGCCCATTTGCTGGAAGATCTTTCTTTTGGATTTAATGTCAGCGCCTTCTGTATAGGTTTTATTGCATGTGTATACATATTCAGATTATAATAAGTAACTGAAATTAATAAATTCCATTCCCAATAATTTGAAAATACTAATTCGGTCTTTTTCAGATAATCAAGAGCACTTTTAAAATTTTTAAGATTT
>DATICR010000413.1:0-4067 GCA_035456745.1 Ignavibacteriaceae bacterium | reverse complement strand
CAGTAATTCCTTTGCCTCGGTGAAAATCCAGGGATTACCTATTGCTCCGCGGGCTATCATAACCCCATCGGCATTAGTTTCCTCAAATGCTCTTTTCACATCATCAGCGGCTAAAACATTTCCGTTTAATACAACTGGTATCCCAATAGTTTCTTTTATTTTTGGTACCCAGGACCATTCGGCGTCGCCTTTGTGTCCCATAGCTCTGGTTCTGCAATGTATAGTTAATGCTTTTGCTCCTGCATCCTCGATCCTTTTGGCAACATCCAATATTAGAATGTTATTACTATCCCAGCCTAATCTTGTTTTCACAGAAACCGGTAGCGAAACGCTATCAACAATTTCTTTTACCATTTTCTGCATATAAGGCGGATCTTTCAAAAGTGCTGAACCAGCACCATGACCAACTACATTCTTTACCCAGCATCCGGCATTTATGTCAATAAGATCAGGATTTTGCTCTTCGGCATACTTTGCTGCTTCAACCATTGATTCGATCCCGGCACCATAAATCTGAATTCCAACAGGTTTTTCCTCATCAATAATCTCGAGTTTTTTGTGTGTTTTTTCATTCAGCCGTACCAATCCTTCGGAATTCACAAATTCAGTGTAAACAACATCTGCTCCCAGTTCTCTGCAGATCAACCTGAAAGAAATATCTGTTACATCTTCCATAGGTGCAAGAAGGATGGCTTTATTTACATTTATTTTACCAATAGTAAACATATTTTTCCGTATTGCCTTAACTTAAAGATAAGAATTATGTCATACAAAACAATCATAAAAAGAAAAGTCCTTGATATGCCTTCCATATATAAAAAGTTAGGATTACTCAAACATAGAGGTAGTCGGCTCTGATTATATAAGAAATTGATTATTTAATTAGTCATCAGGTAATCAGAGTTCCTCTCCTGTATCAGCCTTAATTGCTATAGGGAGGAAAAAGATAGAAAGTAGTACAATGAATAATGTGAAGAAAGCCCCCGTCAAAAATGGAAACGCATAACCAAGAAATTCAAAAGCAAATCCTCCCCATAAGGGGCCTAACACACGGGCAAATGCGGATAATGATTGATTTATTCCGAGGACAGTTCCTTGCTCGGTATCCGGAGTTATTTCGGAAATAAGGCTCAATAAAGTCGGCTGTAATAAACCGGATCCCAGCGACATAATAATTACAACCAAAGCTAATCCAAGGAAATTACCTCCGTAAGGTAGCAAAGCAAGACCTATCATCATAAGAAATGAACCTGCAGTAATAATTTTTGTTTCCTTAAAATACTTTGACACTACTCGTATTAATCCACCCTGGACAATCGCTCCGGAGATACCTACAATTCCATACATATATCCATTCTGTAAATCGGTAAAATGATAAACTTCATATCCAAGTAGCGCAAATGTTCCATAAATATTTGCAATAGAAAACGTAAGCACAAAAAATAAACTTATAAGTAAACCCAGGTCCTTCTTCATGAAAATGTTTCTTAACGCGGCAAGATCAAAAAGTCTTCTGCGTCTTATTTGTGTCTTGTCTCTGTTTACATTTGATTCGGGTAATAAAAAAAGAGTCACACAGAAGGCAAGGAATGAGAATCCCGCACTGGCAAAACCTGTAACCTCGTAACCATACTTTGAAAGCAGACCGCCCATGAGAGGACCGAAAACGAAACCTAGCCCAAAAGCCGCTCCTATCATTCCCATACCTCGAGAACGGTTCTCCTTGGTAGTAACGTCTGCTATATATGCCTGCGCAACACCTATACTGCTGCCTCCAATACCGGCAATGATTCGTGAAATGAGTAGAAGAACATATGTATTTGTAAAAGCAAATATTACATAACCAGTTGCATTCAGAAGCAGGCATATGACAATTATGGGTTTCCTTCCGTGTTTATCGGAAAGTTCACCTAAGAATGAATTGAAAAAAAATTGCACAAGCGAATAAATAGCTATTGCAACTCCAATAGCAGTTTCATCAACATGGAGTTCTTTAGTAGCAAAGGTAGGAAGTATTGGGATCAGTATTCCAAATCCCAGGAGATCGATGAAAACTGTTATAAAAATTAATGTAAGTGCAGGCTTGTTTTTCACAATATTATAATTCTTCCATTACCGCATCTGCAAATTCTGAAGTACCAACATATTTTTGAGGATTAATATCTTTAGTCACCTTATCCCCTTGTTCAATTACTCTTGCCAGAGCTTTTTTGATTTTTATTGCTGCATCAAATTCGCCAATATGCTCCAGCATCATCACAGCTCCAAGAATGATTGCCGAAGGATTTGCAATATTTTGTCCTGCGATATCAGGAGCAGATCCGTGCACTGCTTCAAAAATTGCCACATCATCACCTATATTCGCTCCGGGAGCCATTCCTAATCCTCCCACAAGTCCCGACGCTAAATCAGAAAGTATGTCCCCGAATAAATTTGTGGTAACAATACAATCGAATTGGTAAGGATTCATCACCATCTGCATTGCCATATTATCCACAATTTTGTTGTCAAAAATTATTTCGGGGTACTCAGGTGCAATTTCTTCTGCAATATCCAGGAAAAGACCTCCCGTGAATTTCAGAATGTTCGCCTTGTGCACAACCGTAATTTTCTTCCTGTTATGTTTTTTAGCATATTCAAATGCATATCTAATAATCCTTTCAGAACCTCTCCGGGTAATAATACCTATTGTCTCTGCAGCAGATTTACTGCTGTCGATATAATGTTCAATACCCGAATAAAATTCCTCCAGATTTTCACGAAAAATTATAAGATCTATATGATCGAAATAGAGTGTTTTAATCCCGTGGTAGGTTTTTGCCGGACGTTGGTTCACATAGAGTTCAAATTCTTTTCGTAAAGCGACGTTAACACTCCGGAATCCTTTGCCGATAGGGGTAGTCAATGGACCTTTTAATACAATACGATTCTTATCTATTGAATCTAAAACTTCCTGGGGTAATGGATCACGATACTTCTCTAGGGCAGTCATTCCTGCTTCTACAACTTCCCAGTTAATTTTAACTCCGGCAAAATCAAGAATCTTTGTTGCTGCCTTCGTTATTTCAGGACCTATACCATCCCCAGGGATTAAAGTAATTTGATGAGACAAATTTTATCCATTTTTAAATAAGAATTAAGGGAATCAGATTGACAAATATAAAAAGAAATGACAAATTGATGAAGTGAGCTATAACTGCTTATTTTATTAATTATCTTTTATTTCCTGAAGCAACATTCATTTTATAGATATCATTTAGTTTTGGTCTTGAAGAATTTTTTGTAAGAATTTCTTTTGTATCATAGAAAGATTCGGCAGCCAGTTTTCTGTCGGCAGGAGTCAGGAAAGAATAAGTTGTATCATTAAATGCAGACTCAGAAGGAATCAAAATATATTCTCTTCCATTCCTTGTATTGCCCTTAAAAGCCCAGATGGGAAGATATTCAACATCTTTTAAATAAACTGAATCTCTCCGAAAATCTTTTTTTAATGAGAAAGTTAGGATTGCACCGCCATCCGAATAGCGCCAGCGTTGATTGGAAATAAAATTCCCTATAGAATAAATGACAAACCCTGAATCAAGTTTAGTTTTATTTGTTTTGAAAAATTCTATTGGTTGCAATACATGAGTATGCCCGCCAATAATTATATCGGCTCCTGAGTCAATTATACTTCTGACAATATCCTTCTGATATTTATTCGGTGTCCGCTGATACTCATCACCAAAATGAAGATGAACCACCACAATATCAATTCCCTTTGATCTGGCGAATTTAATATCATTTTTAATTTTGATAGTATCTATAAAATTAATCAGATAATCCTTTCCGCGGGGAATCGAAAAACCATTTAAACCGTAGGTGTATGCGAGAAAGGCGACTTTAATTCCCTTAATGTCAAATATCCTGGTAGAGTCCCTATCTCTTTCCGACAGAAATGTCCCATTATAATTCAGGTGATTAAATTTTATTTGCTCTATTGTTCGTATCACCCCGGCTTCACCACGATCGAATGCATGATTATTTGCCGTGGTTAATAAATCAAACCCCGCAGCCTTGATTGCAGT
>DATICR010000412.1:0-8148 GCA_035456745.1 Ignavibacteriaceae bacterium | reverse complement strand
CATTGGGACGTTTTCTTTATCGGATTTTATTCATAATATTAAAGATGAGATTATTAAAAAGTATCAATAACAAGAAGAGAGGTAGATAATCGCTCAAAAAGAAAGTGTAAGAATTAACGAAGAAATTAAAGCCCCCAAAGTAAGGGTTATAGATGTTGATGGTTCTCAGGTTGGTATTTATACAGTACGCGATGCAATAAAAATCGCACAGGAAAGAGGATTGGATCTTGTTGAGATTGCTCCTCAGGCAAAACCACCCGTTTGTAAAGTAATTGACTTTGGAAAATTTAAATATGAACAGCAAAAACGGGAAAAAATACAAAGAAAGAATCAGCTGGTTTCGCTGCTTAAAGAAATCAGGCTGCACCCGAATACCGACATACATGATTTTGATTTTAAAGTAAAACACGCTATAAACTTCCTTGAAGAAGGAAATAAAGTAAAAGCTGTGGTAATGTTCAAAGGAAGGGAGATGGCATACACCGAACAAGGCGAAGAACTGTTAAAACGGTTCATTGAGCAAACTGAAGACCTTGCCAAGGTTGAATCTCCGCTTAAAATGGAAGGAAGGAACATGAGCGTGATCCTTGTTCCCACAGCAAAACCAAAAACCAAAAAAACCAAATAGGAAAAGATATGCCAAAAATGAAAAGCAACCGCGGAGCTTCTAAAACTTTTAAGAAGACCGCAAGCGGAAGGTTCAAAAGGAAGAACGCTTATAAAAGCCATATCCTTACCTCCAAGTCGACAAAACGGAAAAGAAAATTACGCCATTCATCTATGGTTTCCGTTGCAGATGAAAAACATGTTAAAACAATGCTTCAATAAGAGGAGTGAATAAAAAATGCCTAGATCAAAAAACAAAGTAGCTTCTCACCGTAGAAGGAAAAATATTCTCAAACAAGCTAAAGGTTACTGGGGTGCAAGAAGCAAAGTTTACACTGTTGCAAAAAACCATGTTGAAAAAGGTCTTGTTCATGCATACAGGGACAGAAGACTCAAGAAAAGAACTTTCAGAAGTCTTTGGATCATCAGAATAAATGCAGCGGCAAGAGAAAACGGGACCACTTATTCAAGACTTATTCATGCTCTTGATACCAAAGGTGTTGAGATAAACAGAAAAGTGCTTGCAAATCTTGCAGTAGAAAATCCTCCGGCTTTCGCTGAACTTGTTAAATTTTCCGCGAATTAATATTTACCCTTCCATATCATTATATTTGTATATGGAAGGGGATTTTTTTAAATATTCGAAACTGAAATGCTGAACGATAAAATAAAATACCTCAGGGAAGAGTTTCACAAAGAAATCAACCTGATTAATTCTAATAACAAACTTGAAGAAATCAGGCTTAAATATCTTAGTCGTAACGGATTACTTTCTCAATTATTTGATGAACTCAGGTTAGTTTCAAAAGAAGAAAAGCCCCTATTAGGAAAAGAGCTTAATCTTCTTCGCAATGAAGTTACTGATAAATTCAATTCAGTCAAGGATTCAATTGAGGGCCGGGCTAAAAGTGAAGAACTTGTTGATTTGACATTACCCGGAAAAACTAAAACCTTAGGCAGCAGACATGTTCTAACGCAGACTGTTGATGAAATAAAGAATATTTTCAAGGGGCTGGGTTTTGCAGTTGCACTTGGTCCAGAAATAGAATCAGATTATTACAATTTTGAAGCATTGAATTTTCCGTTGGATCATCCTGCGCGGGATATGCAGGATACGTATTTCCTCAGTGATAGTTTTCTGCTCAGGACACATACAACACCGGTTCAAATCCGCATAATGGAAAAACACCAGCCACCCGTCAGGGCAATAATGCCCGGGAGAGTTTACAGGAATGAGGCAGTAAGTGCAAGAAGCTACTGTATGTTCCACCAGGTGGATGGAATTTATGTTGATACCGATGTAACATTTGCAGAACTAAAAGGGACATTGGTCTCTTTTGCAAAACAATTTTATGGTGAAGATATAAAATACAGATTCCGTCCCAGCTATTTTCCCTTCACCGAACCGAGTGCTGAAATGGATATAACCTGCTTCTTATGTCATGGTGCAGGCTGCCGTGTATGTAAATATTCCGGATGGCTTGAAGTTCTCGGCTGTGGTATGGTTGATCCAAATGTATTTAAGGCTGTTGGATATGATTCAGAAAAATATACCGGATATGCATTCGGGATGGGTATAGAAAGAACTGCAATGCTGAAATACGGGATAAATGATATCAGGATCTTCTTTGAAAATGATATCAGGTTTTTAAGACAGTTTTGATTTGGAGAGATTAAGTTGAAACTATCATTAAATTGGCTGAAAGAATTGGTAGATCTTTCCGACGTGCCAACTTCAGAAATTATTCATAAACTGACGATGAGCGGTCTGGAAGTAGAAGATGTTATAGATCAGAACAAAATCTATGAAAATTTTGTTGTTGGTTTTGTAAAAGAGAAGAAAAAACATCCTAATGCCGACAAGCTTTCTCTTTGCACTGTAAGCACCGGCAAAGAAGAATTCCAGGTTATATGCGGGGCAACTAATGTAGATTCCGGTCAGAAAGTAGTCTTTGCTAAAATAGGAGCTATTGTTCCTAAAGGAAATTTCAAGATTACGAAAGCCAAAATACGGGGAATTGAATCTTATGGCATGATTTGTTCCGAAGCCGAACTTCAATTAAGCGACAACCATGAAGGAATACTGGTACTTGAAAATGGAGTTCAGGAAGGTATTACTGTTTCCGAGGCATTAAGTCTGAATGATACAATTCTTGAAATAGCAATCACACCTAACCGTCCGGATGCTCTTTCGCATATAGGAGTTGGAAGAGATTTAGCTGCTATATTTAAAAGTCAGGTAAAAATACCGGCGATAAATATTGAGGAATCTGAGGAAAAAGCTTCAACTGCTGCTGCTGTTGAAATAACCGATAAAAAGAATTGTCCCCGATACTCATCAAGGATATTAAAGGGAATATCAATTAAAGAATCACCTTCGTGGCTAAGAAGGCGGCTCAAAAATATTGGTTTAAGACCAATAAATAATATAGTCGATGTGACAAATTATGTCATGTATGAAACCGGGCAGCCACTTCATGCATTTGATCTGGAAAATCTGGCCGGCCACAAAATTGTAGTACAAAGTACTGAAAAAGAAACATCATTTACGACTCTGGATTCCAAGGAAAGAAAACTTCCAAAGGGCACTTTGATGATCTGCGATGGTGAGAAACCTGTAGCTATAGCTGGTGTAATGGGTGGAGAGAATTCAGAAGTTACTTCAGCTACAAGGAGCATTCTAATTGAAAGTGCATACTTTAACCCATCCAGCATAAGGAATACATCAAAAGCATTAGGATTAAGTACAGATGCTTCTTACAGGTTTGAAAGAGGGACGGATCCTAACGGTACTGTCTATGCTGCTTCACGGGCGGCTCAAATTATTAAGCAACTTGCGGGAGGCGAAATTCTCAAGGATGTAATTGATGTTTGTCCAAAAAAAATTGAACCTCTTCAGGTAAAAATCAGACTTAACAGAGTTGAAAAAATTCTTGGTTATAAAATTGACAGAGGTAAAATCAGAGAAATCCTTATCAAACTAGGAATGAAAATAATAGATGAAGCTGAAAGCCAATTTCATATTTCTGTCCCAACCAATCGTCCTGATATTGAAAGAGAAATCGATTTAATTGAAGAAATAGCAAGAATTGACGGTTATGACAATATTCCGACGGTTTCCAGGATTTCAATTACCCTTGGTGAAAAGAAAGATGAATCGGATTTTACGAACAAAGTAAAAGAAACCGCTATTGAACTTGGATTTTATGAGATGATAAATAATCCTCTGCAAAGTGAAAAAGCTGCATCTCTCACCGGTTCACCGATAAAAATAATGAATCCCCAAAGTGCAGATATGGCTTATTTAAGAACTTCATTATTACCCGGAGCATTACGAACCGTTTCAATCAATTTAAATGCAGGCGAAAAGGATTTAAAATTATTTGAAATAGGAAATATTTTCCGGATGAAATCCGGAAATAAAATAAGAGATTTTAAGGATTTCACTGAAAATGAAAGTTTGATTTTCGTAATAACAGGGAAATCTCGAATAAAATCATGGTATTCAGGTGAGGAAAATGAAGATTTGTTCGACTTAAAGGGATTTGTTAAGTCATTTATTTCAAAATTTTCGCTTGACAATGTTTTGCAGTATTCATATAATCACGAAGGTGATCCATTTTATGAATTGTGTTTTTCATTAAAAAGCGCAAATTTGGAGATTGGAATAGGCGGTTCAGTCAGTAAAAAAGTTCTTAAACAATTTGATATTGACGAAAATCTATATTGCTTTGAGATAAATCTTGATAATTTAAAGAAGATTCCAGTTCCAGCGAGAAAATATTCTGAATTATTAAAATATCCCAAAGTAAACAGAGATTTTGCATTTATATTCGATAAATCAGTAACTTATAAGCAGGTATCTGATTTTATACTTGAAAAAAGTACCGGATTATTAAAATCAATAACCTTATTTGATTTATTTGAGAGTGACACTCTTGGAAAAAATAAAAAAAGTATGGCATTCGCTCTTGAATTTTTTGATAAAGACAGAACATTAACTGACGAAGAAGTTGAGAAAGAGTTTGTTTACCTAATTTCGGTTGTGACCGAAAAATTTAATGCTAAATTAAGAGGAAATTAATTGACAGATCTAACAAAGCATGAAGTTCTTTTGAACGAATTAACAAATATTCACACCCTGGTATCTGTCTTATTAAATAATTACAAATCTCTGTCGGAGGAAAAATCCAGACTCGAAAAATCAGTTTCCGCCATAACAGAAGAGAATAAAGATCTGCTCAAAAGATTAGAAGTACTTGAAAATCAACTTGAAGTAAACAAGGATAATTCATTAAATTCAATATTCAGTTCTTTAGATACTAGCGAAAAAGAAGAGTTAAAAACCAAAATTCAGAACCTGATAAACAGGCTGAATTTACATCTGAGTTCTTAATAATACTGATGGTTGGATGGTAAACCATGACAGATAAAAAGAAGCTTAAAATTAAAATATTTGATAAAGAATATTCTTTGTTGGTCGAAAATGAAGAGATAGCCAAAGAACTGGCTATTTATGTAAATAAGGTAATGGAAGAAACCAAAGATGAACTTCCCGACCAGCCCGCTCAAACTATAGCGATTATAGCTTGTTTAAACATCGCTTACGATTTGTTTCTTGAAAAGAATAAAAACAGAGAATTACTTATACAAGCTGCAGACAAAATAAAAAAATTAAAGCTTCTTCTTAATGATCCAAGTCTGGTAGAACCATCCTGAAAAAATTTCCGCCCTGTCAGTCCCTTAATAAATGAAAAACTAACTTTCATAACATAGGGAGTTTGGCTCAGAGCGCGTATTACAGGCCTCGTCCCGCTTGCGGGATTCCGGTCATTGACCGGACCGGAGGAAGCAAAAAGCGTTTTGGCAGGTTCCCACATTGTCTATTTAAAGTTTTTCTTGATTAAGTTTCGCACTGGCAGGTGCGGTTTAATTAAATACCGCATTGGAGGAAATATGGACGTAATACTGCTCATACCCATGGTGATTGTCCTCGTTGTGATATTTTTTTATTTCGGGTGGTGGTTCAATTCCCGAATTGGCAAAAAGAGTCTTGTGTCAGCAGAAGACAGAGCAAAAAAAATAATTGATGATGCCCACAAGGATGCCAATAATATAAAAAGGGAAAAACTACTTGAAGTAAAAGATGAATGGTACAAGAAAAAAGTCGAATTTGATGGCGAAGTAAATCAAAAGAGACAAAAGCTTTCACATCTCGAGAAACAATTAATTACAAGGGAAGAAAATATTGAGAAAAAATTTGACATTGTCATAAAGAAAGAAAAGGAAAATAAAAACGTTGAAAAAGAATTACTTGATTTAAAGAAAAATATTGAAATCCGTCTTTTAGAAGTAGAAAAACTTGAAAAAGAACAGAATTTAAAGCTTGAAAAAATTTCGGGACTGACCTCTGAAGAAGCAAAGAATATGCTTATTCAGAATATGACCAACCAGGCACGTGCGGATGCTGCTCATATTTCGAAGGAAATATTTGAAAAAGCAAAAACAGATGCCAAAAAGGAAGCCCAGAAAATAATTGTTCAGTCTATCCAGCGTACTGCAGCAGACCATTCTATTGAGACAACACTTTCCGTTGTGCAAATTCAAAATGACGATATGAAAGGAAGAATCATAGGGAAAGAGGGGAGGAATATCCGTTCATTCGAAGCAGCTACCGGAGTAGATGTAATTGTGGATGATACTCCTGAAGCAGTAATTCTTTCTTCATTTGATCAATTCAGAAGGGAAGTTGCAAGAGTTTCCCTGGAGAGACTGATAGCTGATGGCAGAATTCATCCTGCAAGGATTGAAGAAATAGTTGAAAAAGTACGGGTGGAGCTTGAGGAGGAAATGATTAAGGAGGGTGAAAATACCATTCTTCAACTGGGTTTGCATAATATGCATTCAGAGTTAATCAAGCATATCGGAAAAATGAAGTATCGTTCAAGTTATGGTCAAAATCTTCTTCAACACAGTATAGAAGTAGGATACCTGACAGGAATTATGGCAGCAGAACTTGGGCTTGATACCCAATTAGCCAAAAGAGCGGGACTTCTACATGATATCGGAAAAACTATCGATAAATCTGTTGAAGGTCCCCATGCACTTCTTGGTTATGATCTCACCAAGAAGTATAAGGAGAATCCAATTGTTGTAAATGCGGTTGGTTCTCATCATGAAGATATAGAGATGGAAAGTCCTATTGCAGCTCTTGTGCAAGCTGCAGATGCAATCAGCGGTGCCAGACCCGGTGCAAGAAGGGAACCGTTGGAAGGATATGTGAAGAGACTAGAGACACTTGAAGCTATGGCAAAATCATTTGAGGGTGTTGCCAAAACTTATGCGATACAGGCCGGCAGGGAAATAAGAGTTGTAGTTGAGCAGGAGAAAGTCGATGACATAGTTGCCGACAAACTTGCTCACGACATTGCCCAAAAAATTGAAAGCGAAATGGAATATCCGGGACAAATCAAGGTGACTGTTATACGTGAAGTCAGAAAAATCGGATACGCCAGATAAAGCAGTTAATATTTCTTATAAAGCCCATCGGTTTTGATGGGCTTTTTTTTTAAGAATCAGTGAATCTATGAATTTACTGATTTACGAATTATAAAGAGATAACTTTTTAATTAATAAGCCGGTATAAATTTTCTTTTGGACAATCCAATAATCTGCCAATTTGCTAATCTTAGATAATTTTTATTTAACTTTGATAAATAATTCTTTAATAAAGTTATGGGACAAAATAAATTAAAAATAGCAATTACCGGAAACATTGGTTCCGGCAAATCGGCTTTTGCAAATTTTATTGAAGAAAAGGGATTTCCTGTAATAAAAGCAGATGATATATCAAAAGAAATCCTAGCGAATGATGAAAATGTTAAAAGGGAAATTATTGAAACTTTTGGCGGAGAATCATTCATGGGAAATGAGATTAATAAAGAATATCTCGCCGAAAAAGTATTCTCTAATCCTGAAAAAGTATTTATCATTAATTCAATTCTCCATCCGCCGGTAATAAAAAAGATCAACGAATTAATGAATAATGAACTAAGGTCCAGCGATAAAGTTTTCGTGGAAGCGGCATTGATTTATGAAGCAGATATGGAAGAAATGTTTGATTATGTAATATTGATTACTGCCAAGAAAGAAATCAGATTCAGCAGAAAAGCTAAAAAATTAACTTTTGAAGAATTTGAGGAAAGAGATTCCAACCAGATCCCCGAGCAAGAAAAAAAGAATAGAGCCGATTTCATTTTTGAAAATAACGGCAGTCTTGATGAACTTAAAGGCAAAGCAATGTTATTAGTAGCCGTTCTATAAGGAATTATTAGTGCCACGAAGGTTTTAAGACAAGATAAAAGATAAAAGTCAAAAGAATAAAGTTTTTGAAATGGGGTCAGAAAAAATAATGGTGCCTACACTTAGAATTTCAATGAAATTCCTTCACCTGCAAACACCTGAAATTGAATAGTAAAAAATTCAAAAGTTGTTTAAGTTTCATACCGCATTATTTAAAATTATGGTTAAAACCCAGGGAGA
>DATICR010000411.1:0-4305 GCA_035456745.1 Ignavibacteriaceae bacterium | reverse complement strand
TGCAACAGAGCTTAACAACCAGGGATTTGAAGTAGAGAGACAAAGGCAGTATGCAGCAGGCAAAAAGTGGGAAAAGATTGGATTTGTCCCGGGTTTTGGAACTACAACAGAACCGAAAAGCTACAACTACTCGGATCAATCAGTTAAAAATGGGGCTTATTACTACAGGTTAAAACAGGTTGATTTTAACGGCAGTTATAATTATTCAGATGCCGTAAAAGTTGAATTGAAGGCTCTTAACTCCTATTTCCTTGATCAGAACTGGCCCAATCCTTTCAACCCGACAACAACAATTGGATTTGGTATACAAAATAAATCCAATGTGAAGATCACAATTCTAAATGCAATCGGAGAAGAAGTAGTAGTTTTGCTGAATGAAGAGAAAGAACCGGGATATCATCAGGTTGAATTTAACGGAGCAAACCTGCCCAGCGGAGTTTCCGTCAAAGGCGGATACGCCTCAGGCGTATATTTCTATCAACTCGTGGCCACGCCTGTCGGTGGGCAAGCAGGAAATTCTTCGACAAGCTCAGGACAGGTTTTTATTCAGTCGAAGAAGATGATTTTGCTGAAATAGTTTACAGAAGTTTAGAACTAGCAAATAGTTCGGCCCGATGGCAGCTTGTCATCGGGTTTTTAAATGCAATTAGTTGCTATTTATAAATATTTGTTGCAAATTCCAATAAGTAATACTTCTCTACTGCGTTAGGGCGAGACCATAGAGTTAAGTTACTGTGTCTTTCCAGAGATTACATACCAAAAACTCTCCAATGCAGCCATACGTTTGAATATTTTTAACAATTCATCGCGAGGTCGTTATGAAAAATAGATTCATCAAGTATGTAATTTTGCAACTGTTTATTATACAGCTGACCACACTATTCCCCCAGGGTAATTGGCCGCAAACGATATATGGTGAACCAAATGTCTGGATTGGAATGGTCTCTCCGGTGATAGTTGATTTAGATAATGATGGAATAAAAGAATTGGTGGTTACTACTCAGGGGAATTCGCAAGGTCATTTATCCACCTTATTCATTTTTGAAGCAACCGGTGAAATAAGGTCGCAGGTTGATGTTGATTATTATTTTGATCCAAGGTCTTTTCCTTCAATCGCAGATATCGATAACGATGGTGCGGTGGAAATAATAATGGAATGTAGTGGTCTTTCGGACAATCAAATATTAATATACGATTCTCAGGGAAATTTGGAACAAAATTTTGTAATCGAATTCCAGATGTCGGATAATTTATATGCCTCTACGGTTTTAGCCGATGTGAATAATGATAATAATTTAGAAATTATTTACGGCGGTTGGTATCTGGATGGAGCCAGATTGGTTGTTTTAGATAATAATGGAAATAACTTGCCTGGATTTCCAGTATTATTAGAAGAGAATAACGGAACTTGCGAGACAAATACACCTGCAGTTGGCAATTTAGATGATGATGATGACTGGGAAATCGTGACTATTTCTCACAAAAATAATACACCTCCCGACACAACTAATATCAGAGCTTATAATATTGACGGAAGCTTGTTATGGGCACAGAAAATAGGTTCTATATCCTATGGTGATCCGGTAATTGGCGATGTCAACAATGATAGTTATAATGAAGTAATTTTCACATCGGAAGATGGCGTCTATGTATTGGATAAAAACGGCAATTTTTTATTGGACTTGCCATTAGGGCAGGGTATGTCTCATTCAAATATAGCGTTAGCTGATTTTGATAATGATAACGATCTTGAAATTGTATTTGAATATGAAGAACAGCTATATTTGATTCATCACAACGGTAACATAATTTTTACTTATACATCCGACTGGATAGGACATCATCCGCCTGTTGTTGGAGATATTGATAATGATGGTTCCCCGGATATTCTCTTTAATTCTGATAATGATATTTACGCCTTGAACATTAATGGAGGTTTAATAGCTGGTTTCCCAAAACCTATGGAACTCATAGCATATAGCTCACCTTCCATAGATGATATAGATATCGATGGCAAAGTGGATGTAATATCAAGTTCTAACTGGATAGAACCTTATGTAGATGAAGGTATAATTTATGTTTGGGAATTAAATAGTGATTATCAGCAATCAACGATGCAATGGCAGATGTATCAGCACGATCCGCAGCATACAGGAAATTATCTTGGCGGTGATATAGTTCCGGTAGAACTGATTTCATTCACGGCAGAGTTTATAAAAAAGGAAGTGCTTCTTAAGTGGACAACAGCAACCGAAACCAATAACAGGGGATTTGAAGTTCAGAGACGTTCAGGTACAGAATTCGAAGACATTGGTTTTTCAGCAGGACATGGAACAACAACTGAAACTCAATTATACACTTTTGTCGATAGAAATGTAAATACTGGTTCATACACTTACCGGCTGAAGCAGCTGGACTTTGACGGAACATTTGAATATTCTAAAGAAGTTGAGGCTGAAGTATCGGTTCCATATCAATTTGTGCTGGAGCAAAATTATCCTAATCCTTTTAATCCTGTAACAAAAATAAAATATTCTATCCCACAATCTTCAAATGTAATTATTAAAGTATTTGGAGTTCCCGGGAATGAAATTGAAACATTAGTAAACGAAGAAAAACCGGCCGGCAATTTTGAGCTAACCTGGGATGCATCTGCTCTTTCCAGCGGAATTTATTTCTATAGAATTCAGGCAGGCTCTTTTTCCGATACAAAAAAAATGGTTCTCCTGCGGTAGAAACTACTGCGCACAATGCCTGGAACCAATGATCTCGTGCAGGAATTTCATTTATGAAATTCTAGCACCTTGAACTCATGACTATGTAGTCCGAAGGATTCACTCTGCAATGTGCTGTCGATTGAAGACAGTCAGCAGGGTTGCTTCTGTCAAATTAATATTGCAATTTTTGATATGTTAATTTAACATTCCCCGAGAGAGCAAGAATTCAGATTACCGATTATCATTTCTAATAGACTCCGGACCTTCTCCCCCGAAACTGAATATAATGATTTTACACTTCTATTAGAGGAGGAAGTTATGAAATCAATAATCTTATCAAATATTATTATTTGCCTTCTTATTATGAGCTCTGATATTTATTCGCAGAAATACCGTCTTACAGACAGGGAGGAATCTGCTTTAATAACAGCTTTTGAGGAGGATAGTTTATTTGCCGATTGGGTTGAGAATCTGCCCGATGCAGTTAAATTATACGAACAGTATAAAGCCGATTTGCTTAGTTCGGATTCCATATGGAATAGCAATCAACGGAAGCTTCAAAAAATAAAGGACTTCGGATGCACAACAAAATTCGAATTCGTGCCTCTGGTTGAGAGTCTGGATGGAAACAATCAGTTTAAAAAAGCCATTGGAGTATCCTACCTGATCCATACAGATAGTTCAACTATACTCTTTGACACGGGATGGGATGAAGATTCGGAAATATGTGTGTTCCGCTATAATCTCGATAAGCTCGGGGAAAACATTAATGATATCAACAATGTAGTAATCTCTCATAATCATGGTGATCATCAGAATGAATGGAAATGGGTCACCGATAAGTCATTTACAAACTCAGATAACCGCAGCTTACTTTCCGGAATTAAAATATATGTTCCTGAAGATACACTTAATCTTCCGGTCAAAACCATCTATTCACGCGAGCCGGTAAAAATAAGTGAGGGAGTATACACAACCGGAATTATAAGGGCTCCCATGTTTTTTGGACCCGCTCAGGAACAGTCATTAATATTTAATGTCAAAGACAAAGGGATAATTATTGTCACCGGCTGCGGACATCATACAGTTGAGAAATTGCTCCTGCGATGCGGCAAATTGACAGACATACCGGCATACGGCATTCTCGGAGGACTGCATTTCCCGCTCGAAGGTGAATCAAAAAAATATATGAGTTATTTCATTACCGGGAAGCTTCCCTGGGAAAAATTTACTCTGGCAGACGTCAATAAAAAAATTGAATTGATTAAAAAAAGAAATTTAAAGTTGATTGGTGTTTCAACACACGACAGTTCTGTAGGCGCAATTAAAGCTTTCCGGACGGCTTTTTCAAAAGAATATAAAGATTTAATTCCCGGCGAATGGATTTTGGTAGAATAGAAATCCCGGGTCTTCAGCAATAAAATTCTATATACTTTTAATTTTTACGTGCTTCATAAACCGGACAAGCCTGAGCCAAAAATAATCTGACTCAAGCTTACTCTTAAATCCTGACTGAATGTCGGGATCGATCTTAACGTAGTGTTCTTATGATTTCTCTTTGTGTCCTAAAAAAATCCTTGTGCTCTTT
>DATICR010000410.1:0-3912 GCA_035456745.1 Ignavibacteriaceae bacterium | reverse complement strand
TCTTTTTCGGGATAATCATCAAGAATTTTTAATACCTCCATTGAATATAGTTTCAATCTCGTGTTGCCGCTGTCTTTTTTTAAATGAATGGTTCCCAATTCAATTGTTTCGTTGGAACCGATTATGCCGGCTTCTTCAAATGCTTCTTTTTTTGCTGAATCGAAGGGAGAGAGGTTGAACTCAACATACCCCTTGGGAATTACCCACTTCTTCTTTCTGATAGAAGTGATTAATAGTATTTCAATACCATTTTCAAGTTTTCTAAAGGGAATTACTCCGGATTGGTCGAAATTGAATTCCAGTTTCAATTAATAATTTGCCTCCTTATCTTAGCAGAACTACTCAGGCAAAAAAGTATTTTTAGCTATAACAACTATGCCGCTATCTGTGACTGTGAATTTCTTTTTGTCACCCTCAGGATCAAATCCGATTTCATAACCTTCGGGGACATTTACATTTTTATCGATTATAGCTCTTCTTATTCTAGCGTGTCTTCCGATATTGCAGTTATTCATAATGATTGAATCGGTGACATAAGTGTAACTGTTTACCCTGACATTTGGGCTCAGCAGCGACCTCTCAACCAAACCTCCGGATACTATAGAACCATCACAAATTAGCGAATTTAATGTCCGGCCCACTCTTTCACCTTCATGTGATACCGTTTTTGCCGGAGGAAATTGATATTGATATGTTCGCATAGGCCAGTTATTGTCATACATGTTAAATTCAGGCGTAATACTGATTAAATCCATGCTTGCATCAAAATAACTTTCAATAGTTCCAATGTCCTTCCAGTAGGGTTTCTGTTTCTTGTTTTCATCCTGGAATTTATAGGCAATTACATCAAGATTTGATTTAACCATGTATGGAATAACATCATGACCAAAATCATCGTTCTTAATTTTCTTTTTGGACATCTCCAGAAATACTTCCCTCAGTACACTGGCATCAAATGCATAAATTCCCATATTTATGAAAGAAAATCCCGGCTTATCAGGAATTTCGGGAGGATTAGGGGGTTTTTCAATAAATGACTGCACATGATATTTTTCGTCGACACCAACTATTCCAAATCTGTGCGCTTCCTCTGTGGGCACTTCGATACACGATATAGACATTGCCGCTTTACTGTCAACATGAAATTGCAGCATTTTTAAATAATCCATTTTATAAATATGGTCACCACTCAGGATTAAAACCCATTTAGCATGTTTATCCGCGGAAAATAAATTTATATTCTGGTAAATTGCATTGGCTGTACCAAGATACCAGTCATTGTTCAATTTACGCTGTGGAGGAACGCTGTAAATGAATTCACCCAGTTCGGGATTAAAAATACTCCAGGCTTCATACAAATGTTGATTTAATGAATCAGATTTATATTGAGTTAGTACGTAAATCCTTCTGAGACCGGAGTTTAGACAGTTCGAAAGAGCAAAATCGATAATCCTATACTTTCCACCAAATGGAACGGCAGGTTTGCTTCTTGGAAGTGTGAGCGGATGTAGTCTTTCTCCTTGTCCCCCTGCAAGCAACATCGTTACTGTATCACGTAGAATTGAAGAACCGGGAAAAGTCATAAAATACTATCCCTCAAATTTTAAATTGAATTGTCCTTTAATATATCCAATTATGATTTGATTGGCAATTGTAGAAATTAGTAAATTTTAGTTAAGCTTAAATAATTTATTATATGTTAGAAAAGTCGCTTATATTTGCTTCTATTAATAATGTTCATGCTAAAACAGGAATGAGTTTTAAACTGAGGATCTTCTATATAATTATATTTGCCGCATTCTTTGTTGCAGGATGGTATCTCGGTCTTTCCCCACTCAGACAAAGTATTCATAATTATTTTGCCGGAGTTACCAAGCTAAAAAATACATTGCATACCGCCTTTCAGGTTGCTGTGCCTGAAGGTTATATCTCTGATATTCAGTATAAAATGGATATTCTCCATTATACCCTTAAGCTCGATCTTTATCCCGATAAACAATTGATAAAAGGGGAAGCAATTCTCAAAGGAATTCCTGAGGATAAGAGCCTCAGCAGGATCGACCTGAATTTTTATGATAATATGACAATCCTTAGTCTCACGGTTAATGGGAAAAAGACAGATTATAATAGCAAAGGATCACGACTTGAAATTTATCCCGGTAGTAGTATAAATGATACTTTTATCGTGGTTGTAAATTATGAAGGCAAACCTGAACGGGAAGGCCTGGGCTCTTTCACTTTTGGTAAAAAATATGGACATAATGTTATTTATAATTTGAGTGAGCCTAATTATGCATCTACATGGTTCCCCTGCAATGATATGCCTTCAGACAAGGCTTACCTGGATATTTACCTGACGAACGATACCTCAATGGTGTCGGCATCAAACGGCATCCTGGTCAATAAAACGACCGATGGATCCAGAAGAACATACCATTGGAAAACACTGTATCCGATTTCTACTTATCTGGTATGTCTTTATTCTTCAGTGTATAAAAATTTCTCAGATTCCTATATCTCCCAGGATAAAAAAGATACCATGCCAATCGAATATTTTGCATTTCCTGAAGATGAAGCAAATGCAAAAACTGACTTCGGCGGCCATCCGGGAATGATAGATTTCTTTTCAAAAACTTTTGGTGAATATCCCTTCATAAAAGAAAAATACGGTGTTGCAGAATTCCTCTGGCAGCTTGGTGCAATGGAACATCAAACCTTAACAGGCATCGGCTCTAATTTTGTTAATGGCAGAAGATACTTTACCGACGTTTATGTGCACGAGCTTGCCCACCAATGGTTTGGAGATGCCGTTGGTCCTGCTACATGGAAAGATATCTGGCTTAATGAAGGGTTCGCAACTTATTGTGAAACCCTGTATTCGGAACATCTTGCTGGAGGAGAAGCCCTCCGTTCTGCAATGATGAGTAAATTTGATGAGAATTTTTCGGGATCTATTTACGATCCTGGAAGCAATTTGTTCAGCTCGCTTGTTTATGATAAAGGTGCCTGGGTTTTGCATATGCTCAGATGGGAAATAGGTGATAAGGCATTCTTTAAAACGCTTAGTAATTATTTCGAAAAATTTAAATATAAAACTGCTTCAACTGATGATTTTAAAAATGTATGCGAGGAAACTTCCGGTAAAAATCTGGATCAGTTTTTTAAGCAATGGATTTATGAGGGGAATAATGTACCGAAGATAGATTATGGAATGGAAGTCAATCCCGTTCAGGACTCCAATGAGGTTATTTTGAAGCTCCGACAAGTGCAGGCTGGATATTCCAACTATGATTTACCGATTCAGTTCCTTTTCAGGTCGGAATCAGGTAAAACACAGCTTGAATCGGTGAGGCTGAATTCGTTAAAGCAGGAATTCAGATTCAGACTGAATTTTAAACCAATCCAGGTCATTCCCGACCCTGATAACTGGTTGCTTGTTTATTTCAAACTAAGCGATAGTGATTAAATTTGGTTTTTACTTTCAAAATTCCATTTTTTAACTTTAATAATAATCATTTTTATTTTAAGTGAAAGAACCGTACTTATTCATATCTGATATTCATCTTGGCCTGCAGTCCAGGGAGATTGAAGCGAAAAAAGAACGTCTCCTGGTTAAGTTCCTCGAATTTGCAAAGAATGAAGCAGAAGAGCTTTTTATAGTAGGTGACCTTTTTGACTACTGGTTTGAGTATAGAAGGGTTTATCAGAAAGGTTTTTTCCGGACTTTAACCGCATTGCAGGATATTACAGAAGCTGGCGTAAAACTTCATTATTTTATCGGAAATCATGATTTTATGCATTATGATTTTTTTGAGAAAGAAATTGGTGTACTATTACATGATAATCCGGTTGAAAGAGAGCTCAACGGTAAACGGTTTTTTATTGGTCATGGTGATGGCCTGGTTAAAAATG
>DATICR010000409.1:0-8110 GCA_035456745.1 Ignavibacteriaceae bacterium | reverse complement strand
CAATCAGAATTGATTTCCCTGCTCCGGTTTCACCGGTAATTATATTTAGACCTTTTCCAAAATCAATATTAACCTGTTCTATCAGTGCGTAATCTTTTACAAGAAGGGATTTAAGCATCTTAGCTACCTTAATATTGAAGTGAAAATTAATTTATTTGAGAGGAAATTCAAATATAAATTTAAATAATAACAACGGAGGAAAAGAAAAAAATTAAAATAACCACAGAGAGAACGGAGGAAACCGAGAAAATTAAAAAAAATTTCCTATTCTATACTTAATTTCATAATTTGAACTTTTCTCTGTTTCATCTAATTCCTCTGTGGTTAAAATTAAAATTCTTCCTTAAAATTTTTCTCAGTGGTTAAGGATTTTATTAAATTATTGTGTAAATAATTTTTTAATAAAAAATGGGAGGGGTACCAAATGGAGGTAGACACCATAACTTCAATTATAATCGAAAAATCAATTAATATACATAAAGCCCTTGGTCCCGGATTACTTGAAAGTGCTTATAAAGAATGTCTTGCTTTTGAATTATTAAAATCAGGATTGCATTTAGAAAAAGAAAAACCGGTTCCATTGATTTATAAGGGAGTTGAACTGAATTGCGGATACAGAATTGATCTTCATGTAGAAAATAAAGTTGTGGTGGAAATTAAGTCGGTAGAAGGATTAGCACCAATACACGTAGCCCAGGTTCTTACATACTTGAAACTAATAAATAATAAAATCGGACTGCTTATCAATTTCAATGAAGAATTATTGAAAGATGGGATTATGAGATTGTATAATAAACACTATAAGCCTAAAAATAATTTCAATAAATAAATCAGCGAAAAAATAACCACAAAGAAAACGGAGAAAATTAAAATAACCACGGAGGAAACTGAGAAAACGGAGAAAATTAAAATGACCCCAGAGAAAATGGAGGAAATCAAAAAACTATACCTAATCACAATTTAAAATCTTCTCTGTTACCTCTGTTTCCTCTGTGGTTAAAAATTAAATATCATATTTATCTGTGGCTAAGAATTTCTCAACCGAAGAATTTTTGAAGCCATAAACAATCCGCAGATTGTTTTTGAATCAATTATTTCTCCTTTAGCAATCTTTTCTTCTATTTCTTCCAAATAGAATTCTTTTACTTCCATTCCAAATTCACCCTCTTCCCTGTTAAATTCACCGGGAGTTAAACCAGTCGCCATAAAAATATGCAATATTTCAGTACAAAATCCGGGTGTTGTTGAGATTGAGCCGAGCTTTTGAAAATTAGCAGCAGTATATCCCGTCTCTTCCTGAAGTTCCCTAACTGCACAAACCAAAGGTTCTTCATTAAAGTCGAGCTTTCCGGCGGGAAACTCAAGCAGGATTTTTTCCAGGGGATAACGATATTGTGTAACCATGACCAATTTACCATCATCTTTAACGGGAACAACAACAGCGCCTCCCGGATGAACAGCAATTTCCCTTACACCTTCATTACCGCTGTCATATTTTATTTTGTCCACGCGTAAGTTAAAGACCTTGCCTCTGAACAGGATATCCGATTCAAGTATTTTATAATTCATCTTATCTCCATTTGGAGTTCAGCTCCGATTTATGTGGTCAATATAATTAAACGGCAAATTTATTAAGAAAATTGGCTGAATATCACTTCTTGATTCAGCAATTAATGCAAGCTTATGGTGAATATTTTTGATATTTAAATCTCACATTAACTTTTTTGTTATTAATCTTTTACAAAAAGAATCCGGAATCTGCTGCCACGGTTTGGAAATTAAACCGATAACCTGACCGTGGCAGCCCAGATAATTTTCATTAATTTATGAAGAAAGAAAATTATGATTAACTTCCGGAATTTTGATAGTATGGAATAAGTTCGTGCCCCAGGAATTTCAATACAGCGGTAATTACACCAAGGTCATCAAGATATCCGATGAGAGGAGCAATATCAGGAATTGCATCAACAGGACTTATAAAATAAATGAGCGCCCCGACTACAATAGCCTTACGATGCCAGGAAACAAGCGGATCCCTCATATACCTTACAAGTGCCAGAATATCTTTTGCAAAGGATATTTTCTTTCCAACTCTCTCCAGTTTTTCCCAGAGATTTTCCTCTACAAATTTTGCCTTTTCCTCCGTCTCTCTCTCTCCTCCGAAATCCAGGTCGGCAAATTCTTCCAGCTCAGTTATGTTATTTCCATTATTATATTTGTTATCCGTCATTTCTACTCCTTTTTATGTTTTTCAAACCAGTCAAAGATTGTATTCCACCACAGTCTTGCATCCTGAGGTTTAGTTACGAAATGATACTCATCAGGAAAATAAAGAAATTCGCTTTCCACCCCCAAATAAAACTAAAAGTAACCTATTCATTTATGCCTCTGAAGATTTTTTATTGTCATAAATTCAATATTTCAACTGTTTTCAGGCTCTCAAAAATAGTTTAAGTTGTTTAGAAAGGCAATGTCACGAGGGGGTATTGGAAGAGATAAGCGCAATAAGCTTGGAACAAAGGTGAAACAAGCTATCTGATAGTCCTCTTTAAGTCCTTTATAGTCCTCTTTAAGTCCTTTTTAAGTCCTTTTTTTAAGATTTAATTCGGATAAAATAATTAGCAGGAAGTAAATTCAAAAAGCTGCAGGGTATGAACATCCCTCTGTATTCTGATCTCCCATTCAAAATTTTAATGCGGACAAAGATAGGAATATTGGGAAAAGAAATCAAATTACATTGAAGATTGAAGATTGAAGAATTAGATTTGCGATTCGATATTAAAATCATTTCGGCGATTTATAATTATTATGATTTTCCTGCCAGGTACTGATCAGCAAGTCAAATTTTTTCTTGAATCCGGCGAAGTAGGGGAAAGAAAAATATTGATTATAGGTCCGGGAACTCTTGGGGCTGCAAAGATTCTTAAGGAACTTAATCCGGAGGAAATTATAATTGTTGTAAATGATTACGATTCTCTTATCAATATGCGATACGAGAAAGAGAAATCTACAGAAAATATTATGGTTAAAATGATGGATTATGATAATACTGATTTTAAAGCCGGTACTTTCGATATAGTCTACGCCCAGGGTTCGGTTTCTGGTGAGGACAGGAATAAGATCATAAAAGAAATCCGGAAAATCCTAAAACCGGACGGGATTTTTTGTGCCGGTGAAATTGTTAGTCTTAAAGAAAACCCTCCGGCATTCATTAAAGATATCTGGCAGTCTTCAGATTTGCTTCCCCTTCTTAATGATAATGCAGAAAAATATTATGAGAACAAAGGATTTGAAATTATAAATCGAAAAGATTTATCGTATACATTGAAGGATTTTTACCGGCAGGCTGAGAAATTATCCACTAAAAGTAACAATGAACTAAACGAACACGAAAAAAGCCATTATAAAAAGATACTGAAAAAACTTAGTCACGAAACAAATGTTTATCTTAAACTTGGCGGAGATGAATATATTGGATTCAAAGTATTCATTATGAGGAAAAAATAATCTTGAAAAGAGGAGACATTTTAGAACTTCAGGTTGAAAAATATGCATTTGAAGGAAAAGGTGTAGCCAGGATTTTCAAAGAAGGAAACGGGGAAAATAAATCCGGATATGTGGTTTTTGTGAATGGCGGATATCCGGGCGATAAGGTTCAGGCGAGAATATTAAAAACCCGGAAATCTTATGCGGAAGCTTCAGTTGAAAAAATAATTTCTCCTTCATCTGAGAGAATTAAAGCCAATTGTAAATATTTCGGAGAATGCGGCGGCTGCAGACAGCAGGATCTTGAGTATTCTTTTCAAACAAGATACAAGCAGCAGCAGGTCAAAGAAATTTTTGAGAAAATGGGCGGACTATCAGAATTTGAAATTGAGAATATTATTCCTTCTGAGAAAATCTTTTATTACAGAAACAAAATGGAATTTTCTTTTACCGAAAAGCGCTGGCTTACAAAAGAAGAAATAAAATCAGCTAGTCAGTTAGATAAAGATTTTGCCCTTGGTCTGCATGTACCTGCGGTTTACGATAAGGTGCTTGACATTGATGAGTGTTTCCTTCAATCAGAGTTAAGCAATGATATCCTGAATTTTTCCAGAAAGTTTTTCAAAGAAAGAAACACTTCTGTTTACTCCACTCAATCTCATAAAGGTTTTCTCCGCAACCTTGTAATTAAGCAGTCGCAAGGTACTAAGGAAGTAATGGTGAATCTGGTAACATCATCTGAAAACGATGAGATTATGAAAGAGTATACTGACTCATTGAAAAATAATTTTACCCGGGTTACGACTATCATAAATAATATCAATTTGAAAAAAGCTGCTGTTGCAATTGGAGATTATGAGAAGGTTTATTTCGGGGAAGGTTTCATATATGATTACATAGGAAAACATAAATTCCGGATAAGTGCCAATTCATTTTTCCAGACAAACACACTGCAGGCTGAGAAGCTCTATGATACTGTTCTGGAGTTTTCCGATTTAAAAGAAGACGAAATTATATATGACCTGTATTCGGGAGCAGGGACTATTGCAATTTATCTGTCGGATAAAGTGAAAGAAGTTTATGCTTTCGAATCCGTGGAATCAGCAATAAAAGATGCGAAAGAAAATACTGTGTTAAATAAAATTAATAATGTCCGGTTTATAACAGCAGACCTGTACAAATCATTTCTTCCATTGACTGAAAAAAATAATCTGCCGACCCCTGATAAAATAATCATTGATCCCCCAAGAAGCGGTATGCATAAAAATACTGTCGATGATGTTATAAAATTAAATCCCGGAAGAATAGTTTATGTCAGCTGCAATCCCGCTACTCAGGTAAGAGATATTAAAATGCTGGTGGAAACAGGATATTCTCTAATCAAAATCAGGCCAGTGGATATGTTCCCGCATACTTATCATATAGAAAATGTCAGTGTATTAAGGAAAGATTAAATAGAAAGATTTTGAGAAGATAAAAGAAAAAAGGGTGTTTTGCTGTATGTTATATTATTGCATTGTCAGGGAAAGGATCAACTTTTATTATCTAGGAGAAGCACGAATTCTCCCTTTAAATTTTTAGACTCAGCTATTTTTAATATCTCTTCGGCATTACCTCTATAAAACCTTTCATCTTTTTTAGTGAGTTCAAAAGCGAGAACTACAGGAATATTTTTTCCCAATACTTTAACAACATCGGATAATAATGTCTTTAAACGGTATGGGGTATCAAGGATAACAATAACATATCTTATCTGTTTAAGCTTATACAGCTCCTGCCTGCGAATTTCTTTTTTAGGTGAAAGCCAGCCGTAATAAAAGAACTTTTCGAAATCAAGTCCTGATCCGACAAGTGCGGGAAGCAGAGAACTTGCACCAGGTACAGGAATTACATCAACACTTTGAGAAATGCATAAATCAACGAGTAAATGTCCCGGATCGGAAAAGAGCGGTGTTCCGCAGTCGGAAATGAGTGCTGCATTTTTACCAGAAAGTATTTTCAAAATAATATCGTTCACTACATCATCTTCATTATGTTCATTTAATGAGATCAATTCTTTTTCAATATTATAATGAGATAAAAACCTCTTTCCTTCCTTAAACTCTTCACAAATAATAAAATCGGCTTCCTTCAATATTTTCAAAGCGCGCAGAGTAATATCATCAAAATTGCCTATCGGTGTGGAAACGAGGAATAATTTGTTATTCATAGTCTAAATTATTTCTTTAAAATAAGAATATTTCATTGTCACTGTATACAAATGTACGTAATTTTAGAATGCCACTTTAAATGTATTTGTAGGATAAATGGCCGAATTTTCAATATCACTGATGAGAAATAATCTTTCCGGATTTTTTCATCCCGATTTTATAATTCATTTAATTTAAAAACAATAAAGTAAGCGGTAATATTTATGTGTCGTAAAAGTATTATTATTTCTTTACTCTTTATTTTTTCTGCATTCATATATGCACAGGATTCAACCCAGACCTTTCTTGATTTAAATCCAACAGGAGTCACAAAATTTCTCAGTCTTCATCCCGAATATGACGGAAGAGGGACAATTATTCTGGTCCTTGATACCGGTGTTGATATGGGAATTGCGGGACTTCAAAAAACCTCAACCGGAGAAACCAAAATAATTGATGTACGTGATTTTACAGGTGAAGGTGACATCCCGATTTACAAGGCTGATGAAGATGACGGAAGCTTTGTAAATGATGATATGGGATATTCTGTAAAAGGAGCAGATAAAATTAAAGGTTCAAATACCGATTATTATATAGGTGTATTCCCTGAAAAACAGATTATAAATTCCGAATCCGGTGCTGCCGATTTGAATGGAAACGGAAACACATATGATAAATATTATATGGTAACTTTCAAAGATGCTTCGGGTGACTGGGTAGTCTATATCGATACCAATGGTGATGGGGATCTATCAGATGAAAAACCGATAAAAAGTTACGATAAAGAACAACAGTTCTTTCATATAGCAAATTCAAAATCCATTACACCGATTACTTTTGCACTCAATGTTTATCCTGAAGAAAATAAAATTTCCCTGTTCTTTGATGATGGTTCTCATGGAACACACGTAGCAGGTATTGCAGCAGGGTATATGATTGACGGTTCAACTGTGAACGGAGTAGCTCCCGGAGCGAAAGTAATCGGTTTAAAACTTGGCGATAACTTATTTACCGGAGGTGCAACTGTCACTGAAAGTATGAAGAAGGCTTATCTCTATGCAGACAGGATTTCCAAAGAAAGAAAAGAGCCCTGCATTGTAAATATGAGTTTTGGAATCGGGTCGGAAATAGAAGGACGTTCCGAGATGGAATCATTTCTGAATAAACTGATGAAAGACAATCCTTATCTTTACATTTGTGTGGCTAACGGAAACGAAGGTCCGGGCATATCATCCACAGGATTACCCTCAGCAGCAGATTATGTTTTCTCATCGGGAGCTGTACTGACAAAAAATGTTGGCAGAGATCTTTATGGCACTAAACTTAAAAATGATATAATTCTTTACTTCTCATCGAGAGGCGGAGAGCCCAGTAAACCCGATGTTGTTTCCCCGGGTGCAGCGTTTTCCACAGTCCCCAATTTCTCTCAAAACGACAGGTTCTGGGGAACAAGCATGGCCTCACCCTACTCAGCCGGTGTCATGTCTCTCCTGCTCAGTGCAGCGGTTAAAGAATATCCCGATAAAAAAATTCCTTCAGAACTGCTGTTTCAGGCCGTTAGGCAGAGTGCTGTTCAGCTTGAAGATTATTCCTGGCTTGATCAGGGCCATGGCTACATAAACGCAGAAAAGGCATGGGAACTCCTGAAAAAATATATTGATGCGGGAGAAATCGATAAATATGAACATTACACTATTTCCTCGCTTGCCCCGAATATGCCTGATAATAAAGCTCCTAATCTTTATTTAAGGGACGGCTCGTTCCTGACCGGCAAAGAATCATTCAGCTATGTTGTAAGGAGAGATAATTTTCAGGATCAGAAATCTTTTTACCGGGGATTTACTATAAAGAGTGATCAGGACTGGCTGATTCCGATCCAGAAAAAAACATATATACGCAACGATCAGCCGACTGTAGTGAATGTCAATATTGATAAATCTAAGATGCAAAAGCCGGGATTATATTGCGGCAGAATAACAGCATTCCGTGATGATTATACAAAGATGCCGGAATTCGATATGCTTGCTACTGTTGTAATGCCATATGAATTTAACTCTTCGAACAATTATAAAATGGAATGGAAGAACGAAAATGTCGGCATAGGAATGGTCAACAGGTATTTTGTACAGTTACCAGCAGGTCAGACCACAATGCACATTAAATTAAGCAAAACCGGAAATGAATATGCCGGAGTACGCTACCGGATTGCCAATCCCCAGGGCGAACCAATCGAACTTTCCCCCGTTTTATACTCTTTAAATGACAATGAATCTATTGAAAAAAATTACTATAATTTTCAGCCGGGAGTTTATGAAGTAATGGTTGAAGGTATTTTCATCGCCGATTCAACTTCCGCCTATAATCTTACAGTTGATTTCAATAGTTTAAAACGTATTGATGATAAAGAACTTACAGATAACGATAGAAAAATAGAT
>DATICR010000408.1:0-8961 GCA_035456745.1 Ignavibacteriaceae bacterium | reverse complement strand
ATGGCATTATCCAGCAGATTCTGAAAAATTTCACTTATAAGATATTCATCTCCCGGTATAATAATTTTTTTGCCGGGTATATTAACCTTCAGTTCAAGATTTTTTTCTCTTGCGTGAAACTCAAACTCACTGGCAAGACTTTCGATAATATTACTTAAATCAACGGGTTCAAAATTAAAATCAATTCTTCCTTTTTGAATAGCAGCAAGATTCAGAATCATATCAATTGTTCTCAGCAGTCTTTTGCCGGCAGAATTTATGGAATTAAATGAAAGTCTCACATCTTCGTTTACCAATCCCGAAAGTTCATCCTGCAGGAAGGAATTATAACTGAGTATGACATTTAGGGGAGTACGGATTTCATGGGACATTTGAGAAAGGAATTCAGATTTCATTTTATCCGACTCTTCAGCCCTCTCCTTTGCAAGCAAAAGTTCCTTTTGCATCCTTTTCATATTAGTAATGTCTTCACTGATCGCAATGTAATGGGTAATTTTGCCTTTTTCATCCCTTATTGAGGAAATAGATGCCTGTTCCCAATAAAGATCACCATTCTTTTTCTTGTTATGAAACTCTCCGTGCCAGACATTTCCCGATGATATAGTCCTCCATAGATTTGAATATTCTTCAGCAGATGTTTCACCTGATTTAAGAATTCTCGGATTTTTACCGAGTAATTCATTCGGCGAATATCCAGTCATTTTATAGAAATATGGATTAACATACTCTATATTACCTGAGATATCAGTAATTACTATAGCAGAAGAACTCTGTTCTACTGCTCTGGATAGTTTCCTTATTTCTTCTTCAATTCTACGCCGCTCCCGCATATCCCTGAAAATGCCCTGGATTACTTCCCTTCCACCCAGCACATAATTACTATTGCTGATTTCAACCGGAATTTTATTACCATCTTTATCAACTATAAAAATATCACCGGATGATATCTGCTGTTTACGTTCAATGACTTCTCCGAAAGAATTTGAATACTCATTTGCATATTCCACAGGATGGAGTATTAAATGCGACTGGCCGATTAATTCATTCCTTGAACGGCGTGTAAGTATTTCAGCTTTTTTATTAACATCGACTATTTTCCGGGATTCAATATCAACAATAATTATTGCATCGCTAGCAGCTTCAATTATAGTTTTGTATTTTATTTCGGATATCCTTAAAGCTTCCTCTGCTTTCTTATGTTCACTGACATCCAGCAATGTACCAACTACTGCCGGAATTCCTCCTATCTTAGTAGCCGATCCATAAACAACCACATATATCAATGATCCATCTTTTTTTATTCCTCTGAAAGCATACTCTATGGAATCAATATTACCCGATAATCGTGCTGTGACATTTTTAGAAACTATGTCCCTGTCTTCCGGATATGTTAAATCATCAGTACCTTTTTTATCAATTATCTCATCTGTTGTATAACCAAAAATTTCCGCTAATTTGGGATTAACATATTTAAATACCCCCATTTGTATTATATAAATACCGACCAGGGATTTCTCGGCAAGTTTTCTGAATTTCTCTTCTGATTCCTTTAATTCTATCTCTGCTTTCTTCCTGTCAGTAATATCCCTATATATTCCCTGGAATACTTCCTCCCCGTTCCATAAAATTTTATTTACCTTAACATCAAGATCTATCAGACGATTATTCTTTGTTATACCCTTCATTTCATAGTTTGAATAACCACCGCTGTATTCTTTATAACTGCTGAATCTTTTCAATATCATTTTTTTACTTTCAGGGGCAATGATACTCATGATATCAAAGTCTTCTGAAGTTGCTTCCATTTCAGTATAACCAAACATTTTACACCATGCTGAGTTAACAAGCAGAAGTCTTTTACCCTTAAGGACATAAATCGCATCAGCAGAAGATTCGATCAGAGCTTTATACATAAGATCTCTTTCTCTCTTCTCCTGTTCGATACGTTTTCTTTGTGTGATGTCCTTGGCAATTATTACATATGCAATATGTTCTCTTGATGAATCCCTGAAGGGGAAAACAGAAACTTCTGAAGTTCCCAATTTTTTATTTTTTAAGTTTATTGAAATTTCTCCGGCCCAGAATGAATTTTGTGCAATCTCCCTTTTAATGTTTTCAAAAGAATTTTTTATACCATCATGCTTGAAAACAAGGTCTATAAATTTGTCAACAACCTCGTTGCGAGTATATCCAAATACAGATTCGGCTGCCTTGTTCCAGCTCTGAATATAACCTTCAAGATCAGTTATGATAACTGCATCGTTGAGGTTTTCAAAAATAAATGCTTCCTTTTTTAAGGCTTCTTCCGTCTGCTTAACATTAGTAATATCTCTTGCTATAAGAAGAAAGTTTCCCTTCTGATCAGGAAGTTTTCTAATACTTACAGAGACCGGAATTTTTTTCAGGGATTTCGATTTTAATTCGATATCCATGGTAAAAGCAATAAAATTCGTTTGATTTTTGATATAAAGCTGTCTAAGTCTTCGATACTCATACTTAAACAAAAGATCCCTTCCTTTAAGCTTTAAAGCTTCACTTCTATTATATTCAAGTAAATCTAAAGCAGCCTCATTTAATTCAATAATTTTAGAGAAGTCTGCAGAAATAACTATAAAGGCATCAATTGAATATTTAAAGACAGCCTTATAATCAATTCCGTTCTTATCCGGTATGAGATCATTTTGAGGCAGGAAATCGTGTGATGTGTACTTAGTTATAATGTTCACCATACAGCAATTAAACCAATACATTATTTATCAATTACCAGATAATCAAAAAAATCCCCTGCCTAATATAAAATAATATGAGTCTGGTAATGATTTCACAAATAATAATGAAAAATCTTCTTAATTGCACATAAAAAATGAGAAATTTACAAAAAACATTTTCAGCAAATGATAAAGATTTTCTTTCATTTACTTAAAAGCTTTTCAGCTTCTTTTCTGATCATTATCCAGGCATCCTTTACGTGTTTTTCTTCAGTCCTTAAACCTGCGATTGAAACTCTTAATATAAATTTGTCATTAATTTTCGTATGCGAAATAAAAAGTTTACCACTGTCATTTATATTATTCAAAAGTTTTTCATTTAATTCATTCAACTGCTTTTCTTCGCTAATGTCCGGGGGATGAAACCTGAAACAAACAACACTAAAATTAACTTCAGCCATTCTTTCAAATTTGGGGTAAGCATCAATCCATTGTGAAAATAATTTAGCAAGACGAATATGTTCTCTTAGAATAATAGTAATGCCTTCTACTCCAAAATAACGAATTACAAACCATAATTTTAATGAACGGAATCTTCGACCAAGCTGAACGCCGTAATCCATCAGATTTTCGGCTTCTTTATCTTCATTTGTTTTAAGATACTCTGCAACGAGACTGAATGCATTTTTAAGAACATCTGGTTTTTTTGTATAGAAGGCACTTATGTCAATCGGGGTGAACATCCATTTATGAGGATTAACAACGATTGAATCCGCGAGTTCTACACCTTCAAGGATATATTTCATTTCAGGGATTATTGCAGCCGTGCCACCATAAGCAGCATCTACATGCAACCAGATATTTTCCCGGCTGCAAATTTCACCTATTTCCTGCAAAGGATCTATACTAGTTGTTGAAGTTGTTCCTATTGTTGCAACAACACAAAAAGGTAAAGAGCCAATTGTTCTATCCATAGTAATCCTCTGCTGAAGCTCAGAGGGGATCATCCGGAAATCACTATCTACAGGAACCATTCTGACCCCATCTATTCCTATACCGAGTGTAATAGCCGCTTTAGTTATTGATGAATGAGTATGTGCCGTACAGTAGAGTTTCAGAGGTGGTATTGTTCTTCCGGTCATTCCTTTTTGTCTTAACTGCAGATCCGGAATTTGTTCTCTTGCTGCAGCGATAGCATGAAGAGTGCTCACCGAAGCTGTATCATAAATAATTCCCCAGAAAGGATCAGGAATTCCTATCATCTTTTTCAACCAATCAAGGGTTACTCTTTCCAGTTCTGCAGAAGCAGGACCCGTTCGCCAAAGCATCCCGTTTACATTTAATGCCGAACTAAGAAATTCTGCCAGTATTCCGGGTGAACTTGATGTGGAATTAAAGTAGGCCATGAAATCCGGATGATTCCAATGTGTCATCCCGGGCATTATTACACGGTCAATATCATCTATTATATCTTCCATCGGCTGAGAATTAACAGGAGGATTTTGCGGCAGCTTATTTTTAATATCACCGGGATTTATTGAAGGAATCACCCGGAATGTTTCTAAGTTATTCAGGTAGTCTGCTATCCAATCTACCATCCGGTATCCGTATTTCCGGAACTCTTCCGGTGACATATCTCTTTTAAACTTTTTCTCATTCATTTTCGACACCTCTTATGACATTAAAGTCTTTATGCAAAATAACAATTCAATCCCTCAAAAATAGAAGTTAATAAAATAATTTTAATCTTCAGGAGGCATATGCAAATGTGTAGTAGCTTGTATTCCGGTTGAAACCTCCGGAATAATTCCTTTATCTATATATATCGGTCTTACAAGTATTCTTATAGCCGGAAGAATTGTTCTGAATATAAAAGCTGCAAAAACAATAATTAATCCACTCAATAAAATTGTACCGGGAGTTCCAATAGTCCCAGCCAGGCCCCCGGCAATCAAGCTACCAAATGGTGCAGCTCCGACAAAGGATGTTATATAAAGACTCATGACCCTGCCCCTTTTATCATCATCAACAATAGTTTGAAGGAGTGTATTACATGAAGCCATTTGAACCATCATTCCGAAACCGGTAAACAATAATAAAAAAATTGATAAGGGAATAGTCCTAGAGAAGGAAAACAATATTAAACTAAAGCCAAAAATTGATGATGCATAAAAAACCCATTTCCCAAGACCGATTACAGTTCTTCTTGAGGCAAGGTACAATGCTCCACCGACCGCACCTGATCCTATTGCTGCCATCAAAAAACCAAGGGTATTTGCATTTCCATGAAGAATGTCACGGGCGACGACAGGCATTAATATTGTGTATGGCATTCCGGCAAAACTTGCAACTGCTATAAGGATTAGAAACGCACGAATAGGTTTAAAGTTATAAGCATATTTTATTCCTTCCTTTAGTTCCCTCAAGACTTTTCCATTTTTCTGGATTGTCTCTTTTCTTTTTAATTTCATTGCAAGCAGTGCACCAATTACAGCAAGGTAGCTGATTGCATTCAGAAGAAAGCACATACCTTCACCTACAGATGAAATCAAAAAACCGGCGATGGTAGGACCGATTAACCTTGCAGAATTAAACATTGAAGAATTAAGAGCTATTGCATTGGGAAGATCATTTTTATCTTCAACCATTTCAATAACAAACCTTTGCCTGGTAGGCATATCAAAAGCATTTATTATTCCAATTAAAATGCAGAGTGAAATAATATGCCATATAGTAATCTGGTGGGTTAAAGTCAGATATGCCAGTAAAAAAGCCTGGATCATTGCCAGTGATTGTGTTGTTATAATTATTTTATGATTATCATATTTGTCGGCGATGACTCCGGCAAAAGTTGCAATCAGAAAAGTCGGAATCTGAGTCGCAAAGCCAACCAATCCAAGTAAAAAAGCAGAATCCGTCAATCTATATACAAGCCAGCCTAATGCGATCTGCTGCATCCATGTACCAATTAAAGATATTGCTTGTCCGCCGAAAAACAATCTGTAATTTCTATAGCGGAGAGCACGTAAAACAAATCCGGGTCCTGTTTTGGCGGCCAAATTTTCCTTATAAAGTTTTAAATAATATTATAAATATAAAGTAAAATCTCGTCCTTTTAGTGGTAAAACTCTACTTCTAATAATAATAACAAATACATTGATGATTCAATTTCCACTCAAAAGAAATGATAGTTGATTTATAAAAATCCATTCCGTTTATAATGTTACAGCACAGGCACTTACATATTTTGACTATTTTATATAAGTTTACCTGATAATTAAATCAATTAATCCAAAATTAATCAATGAATGCATGGATAAAATCCCCATCATTCTGAAATAATGTGAATATTTAGTAGTGATTTATGAAAAAAATATTGTTATTTATTTTTAGCTTCATATTAGTAAACGGGTGCAATAATAATTTTGATTTGAAGGAAAAGGTTACGAATTCAAATTTAACTTTAGTGAACCAGGATAGTGTAAGTATATTATATCCCGAAGTTATTAAAGATAAAATTGCAGTGATTGGATTTATCTATACCCATTGTCCGGATATATGTCCTATGACAGCCCATAATATGGAGCTTGCAGAGGAAAGCCTATCAAAAGATGAGTTAGATGAAGTAAAATTTTTACTTATTTCATTTGACCCGGGAAGGGATACTCCTTCAATACTTAAACAATATGCTGATGTAAGAAGTCTGGATATGAATCACTGGGAGCTTTTAACAGGCAAAGAAGAAGATATAAAGATGCTGTTAAAGGAATATGATGTAAAAGCTTTTAATGACGATACCACTTACAATGAAAAAGGTGAACCAAATTATTTTATGATTCACACTGACAGAATTTCACTGGTTGATAAAGATGGAAATCTCCGGAAAAATTATAGGGGTAGTATAGCTAGTCCTGAAGAATTATCAAAAGATATTAAAAACCTAGAATAAGGAGATGCAAATGAATTATTTATTTCTGTTCTATTTAATTATTTTTCAGGGAAGGAGTGATATAGTTGTACATAATGCATGGATTCGTCCCGCGCCCGAATCTTTTAATACTGCTTTATATTGCACTGTAATCAATAATAGTGCAGAGACTGATACACTTTATGAAATAACTTCTGATATTTCTAATGATATTGAAATGCATGAAACCTATATGAAAGATAATTTAATCGGGATGAGGCCTGTTAAAAATTTCATTATAGCTTCACATGATTCAGTTGTTTTTAAACCAGGCAGCTATCATATAATGATAATGAACTTAAAAGAAAATGCAGCTGAAAACAGCACAAAAGAGATAAAATTATTCTTTAAAAAGTCAGGTGAGGTACAGATAAAAGCTATAGTAAGATCACAGCGCTAAGGTTTTGTTGATATACTCAACAATTAACTATTGTATAATTCAACATACATAAAGATTGATATTCTTCATTATTCTTGTTTTATTCATCTCTGCTTAAAAACACTGTAGAATATTTTAACATCCATACTGTTTAATTTTTCTTCTCCTTGCTATTCACTAATCACTTAAGCCCTTATAATAAAAGGGATTACGATGCCATAAAAAAGTTCTAATCTCAAGCGGCATTCTAATTGCATAAAGAGTAATGCGCGAAATATCTAAAAGGAAGGAAAATATTATGGTCGCATTATTCGTAGTCTTAACATTTATTTTCTTCATTTTAATCGATTTGATTGTATTAAAAGCACAGAAGAAAAAACACCCGGCATTTGAGCCGAGCAAGGGTCATTTAACGGAGCGGCTTGTATTTGATTACAGCACTCTTTCAGTTCCGGAGGATATATATCTTTCCAAGGGACATACATGGGTCAGGAAAAACGAATATGGTTTAATTAAAGTTGGTGTTGATGAATTTGTTGTGAAAACACTCGGAAATTTTTCTATAACCAAAATACAAGAGCCAGGCACTGTCGTAAAAAAAGGAGATACAATATTTGAAGGAAAATCCAACAGTCATCATTTCAAATTCAAATCTCCCGTTGATGGTGAAGTCAAATTTATCAATCCGGGAATAACGGGGAAAATAATGACTGACCCATATGGAGACGACTGGAGTATACTGATGCTTGCACCGGAATATGAAATCGCTAAGGGTCAATTATTTAAGGGTAATGAATTAAGATCCTGGATGAAAAAAGAATTTAAACGTCTGCGTGAGTTTCTTGGACAGCATGCGGTAAAACCGGAGCTTGCCGGGGTAACGATGCAGGATGGAGGTAATGTAGTTGAGGGTGCTCTTTCGATGGTTACAGAAGAAGCAGTCAAAGACTTTGAAAATGAATTTTTAGCAATGTAACGGGGAAAAAAATGAAGAAGCAAAAAGCAATACTGTTCGATGCAACTCAATGTGTTGGTTGCGGCTCATGTTACGAAGCATGCAAAGAGAAGAATAAACTTTCCGAAACAAATGAAGATTATCTTAAAGATCATCTTTCAGCAAACACATTTACAGTAGTCGAAGAATATGGTGAAGTTTATACCAGGAAAATGTGTATGCATTGTGTAGATCCGACATGTGTTTCTGTATGTCCGGTAGGAGCTCTTGAGAAAACAGACATCGGACCCGTAATCTATAATTCTGATAAATGTCTTGGCTGCCGTTATTGCATGCAATCGTGTCCTCACAAAGTCCCCCGGTATGAATGGAGCAAAACGAATCCGCGCATTCGTAAATGCATCATGTGCTATGACAGAGTATCTCAGGGACAACCAACGGCCTGTGCAGAAGCCTGTCCTACGGGGGCAACCACTTTTGGCGACCGGGATGAACTTATAGCAGAAGCCAAAAAAAGAATCGCCGAATCTCCGGACACTTATTATCCTGAAATATATGGAGTCAAAGAAGCAGGTGGGACCAATGTACTGGTATTATCTCCTGTCCCCTTTGATCAACTGGGATTTGCTTCACTCCCCACAGATGCATTACCTACTTATACAATGCGTGCCCTGGAGAAAATTCCGACAGTAGTATCAGTTGGCTCGGTATTTCTTGGAGGAATGTACTGGCTGACAAAGCGTAAAAATCAAATTGCAAAAGAAAATAAAATGTCTAACATTGAAAAGAAGGATAACAATGAAAATAATTAATCTGCCTAAGTTAACCTTTTGGAGGGCTGTTGCAACTATCATTGTTATCACCGGTGCTTACTCAACATATTTGAGATTTACAGGTGGATTACAATCAGCAACAAATCTAAGTGATACTCATCCATGGGGTTTATGGATTG
>DATICR010000407.1:0-6308 GCA_035456745.1 Ignavibacteriaceae bacterium | reverse complement strand
TTGCACTTTGGGCATAATGACGACATCCCGCATCGCCAAACAGCATTAATTCTTCGGCTGCAAATGTGATAAATTTTATTGTTGCTTCAGGCTGATAACCTGATTGAATCAATGCCCGGGCTAATTCCAAGGCAGAGGCGGTTCCGCTTGCATTATCATCTGCTCCGGGGGCTGAATGAAACGGATCAGCGTAAGCAAAGCAGTCATAATGACCGCCGATAATATAAACTTCATCAGGTTTTGTAGTTCCAGGAATTGTTGCTACAATATTAATTTGCAATGTAGTAGTATCAACTATATAACCGGTATGGCACATAAATGAATCTCTTTCAACATCAGATATGCCAATTTCATGGAATCGGTTTTCAATCCAATCAGCTGCATCGAAGCGGTTAGTAGTAAGAAGGAATCTTGTTTGAAAATCCTGGAGATTCTGAATAATATATCTTATAGAATCAGAATTTATATTTGAAACTATAGATGTAATAATGGAATCGACATCATTTGTCTGCGGATAAGTTCTGGTTTGAAATGAGCAGAATGAAATAACAAACAAAGAAAAAAAGAAATATTTCTTCATTTAAGTCTCCCCGTAAATATGGTCAATTACGAATTTGCGAATTACGAATTTGCGAATTGAATTCGTTAATTCGCTAATTTAAAAATTATTTAATTTCTTAAAAGATATTCAGCCATGATGGTTCTTACGCAGATGAACACTGATAATATGATTTTTAAATCATAAGAAATAATTTTTCAGTAATTTAAATTTCTCCTTCTTATAATCATTTTTGATCTACGCTGATTCCGATAAATCGGGATGCCTTTCCAGGATGATAATTCCATAATTGATAGGCATCCCGCAGGGATCTGCGGAAATCAATTTACTAATACTGATAAACATAATTTAATTTTTTAACCTTATTTCACCAGGATAAAATTATTTTAACTGTGTTATCTGCGGTAAAACCATCAAAAGTAAAAATGAATTCACTTGACAGTTGATTAACTTAATTATTATTGATTTAAAAGATACTCGGCCACTTTACCAAGTTCTTTGACATCTATATTATTAAATGACGGCATAGCCATATCGGGATATTTCTTCTGATATTCCTGAAATCTGTCGGATGACATAAATGATGAAGGATTCCTCAGATAATTTGTCAGCTGATCTTTACTCCAGTATTGTTTTAAGTTCGTAAGTGAAGGGGCTCTGTTTGTTCCTGCCAGATCATTGCCGTGACAGTTTTTACAGCCGAGCCTGTCAATAAGCTCTGCGGGAGTAATATCCTTACCGGATGACATATCCTGCTGGGTAACGGGACTGCTCATCGGAGATTTTTCATCTGTCCTGGGTTCATTTGTCATTCTTTGAAGAAGAAATAATAATACAAAAAGTGCCAGAAAAGCAGCTACCCATATCTGTGGTTTGGTCATTATTAAATATTGGTATTGTTCAAAAAAGTTATTCTATTTCAAAAGATGCATTTACTACTGCAGTTATTTTTTTATCAATGGAGCTTAGATCATTTATACCATAATCTGAAACCTGATTTGAAAGTTTTGGAGTAATCTGGATAACTCCCATACGTGCATCACGTATCGATCCAAGTGATCTTCCGGTGGATTTTGCTATTTTTTCTGCGCGAATCATTGCATCTTTTGCCGCATCTGCCTGTATATCTATTTTAAGTGCAGCTAGTTTTGTATAATGATATTCTGGCTGTTCTACGTTAAAATTGACTCCCTTTTCGATCAGAGAAGGAATATCTAATGAGATCTCCTTAATTTTATTTACATCATTTGATTCTATTTCGATTCTCTGACTATAATTATAAGCAATTATAACACCTGTCTGATAACCACCTGCACCTATCTGGTAGACGGGGTAGCTATTAATTGTATAAAAATCTATTTTGTCTTCCGGGAAACCTTTTGAAGAAAGGTACGAAATCAAAATAGGTTTCATTCTGGATAGTTCGCGGTATGCAGCATCTGCCGTTGGCTCCTGTGAAGAAATAGTTCCGCGAAGAACACCCAGATCTGAGGTAATTTCTCTCTCAGCCGATCCTGTGATATTGATTGTCTGATTTGATCTATAATTAGATTTCCAGGTTGCTGCAAGAATTATAGCACAGATGATTATAGCTGCAGAGGTTATGCTAGCAGGTAATAAAAAATTATTTTTATTGTTCATAATAGGATATGGTAATTAAAAAGTACAGGAAAATTATTAAAAAAGTGCTTCCTTAACAACTTATAAAGAGACACCTTAGAGCAATGACTAATGACCTAATGACCAATGACCAATAACTAATGATTAATGCTGACTGACCTGCTTAACTTAAAGTTCAGGTCATATGACACTATTTCAGAAGCAGCATTTTCTTTACCGAATTGAATTTGCCGGCATTTATTCTATAAAAATATATTCCGCTTGCCAGATTGCTGCCATTAAATTCTACCTCATAATTACCTGCAGCCTGCTCTTTATTTACAAGAACATCGATTTCTTTTCCAAGAATATCAAACACCTGTAATTTTACAAATGAATTTTTAGGGATGGAATATCTGATACGGGAGACAGGGTTAAAGGGATTAGGGTAATTTTGACTTAAAGAAAATTCAACCGGATTATTTAAGTCATTTATTCCCATATATACTGAATCGGTATATCCAATTAAATTAATTACTTTAGCAATTCTTTGTCCCGGTGTTTGCGATCTTAAATGAATAACACTAAAAAATGCACCTTCTTCTTCAGGAGTAAATTTTACAGAAAGACTAACGCTGCCCTGAGAAGGAATAACAATTGGTAATTGTTGAACCAGACTAAATTGCGAATCGCGGTAATATACCGAATTAATTTTAACTTGCGCACTTGAATTGTTAGTAAAATCAAATGACACAGTTGCAGATCCGCCAACCTGCACTATTCCAAAGTTCAGGGAATCTTTATCACTCGTGAAAAACTGTGTATCCCAGTCATATTTAAAAGATCGGTAGCAATAAGTTGTGTCCGGAAATGAAATGGCTAATCTGGGTGAACCATCCGGACCGACTTCTGTTATATCGGGGGAATTATTCTTCGTTCCCCATCCAATGAATGTGCTATGGTTACTTAATCTTTCGACACTTCCCATTGCCGCGGAATAAGAAACCGGATCGTTTTTATTCTCCCATACCAGTGAAGCTATTCTGTTTGCTTCATCCAGTTGATATTCGGCAGCCCGTGAAAATTGGGGACTATGTAAATTGCCGTTATCGAACAAAGTATAATTGCCGTTTGGTAATTTCCGGATGCAATGCTGATGAGAAAATCCGATCGAGTCATTAAGAAATAAAAACTGATTATTTTTGCAGTGTATTCCGCCCCATCTCCAGATTATGTTACCTGTTGTACGATCGATCTTTGTTATTTCATCCATATGCCGGCACGATAATAATATATTTCCATCATAGTCCATTTCTATTGCATTTCCGTGAACGTAATCAATTTCAGATGCTGTCAGGTCGATATCTTCAGTTGCATCAGTTATATTAAAATGATCCCAGCTTCTCCACTGGAAGACAAGATTTTTATTTTCATCAATTTCCTGCATTACTAATCCTATAACCAGAGCATTCGGATCACCTCCTGCAACAATTGTATCCATTCTTACATATTCGGGATCGTAAGCAAACATTAAAGCGTGACCATTTTCAAGTATTCTTAATTCATGAATATCTGCAGAATATCCGTTTTGCATTTCAAGACTATCAGTTAATTCATATTTGTCATTTAGTATATAATATTTATTCAATATACCATCGTTATATGTTAAAGTATTATTGATTTGTTTTTGAAAATCAAAAGTTATATGGGAAATTTTTCTGTAAAATACCGGTATACCAAAATTGTCGGTTATTATTAGATACGATGGTGAAAATGAAGGAAAGGACCATGGAGCAAATAAGATATATCCTTCACTTGGCTGATTATAATCGATTGTATACGGAGGAAAATCAGCAGGTAAACTGTCCTGGAGCATGCTGAAAGATTTATTCAGAATCTGATTATTTTTTTTAACGGGTAATTCGGTTTTTAAATAAGAACGCGGGTCAAAGGAGATATTTACTTTTCTATTTATAATTGTAAATGAATATTTCAAATGAGGTGTATAGTTTTGATTATCAGCTAGTTTTAGTTTATTTAGCTCTACGGTCACCTTTTCTCCTTGAATGAATGGCTCGTAGGGTTTAAAGGTTAATGTTTTATTGTTTTCAAGCAGCAAAAATTCACCTTTATGAAGACCGCTTTTTTCCCCCTGAACAATTAAGGATGCACGGGATTTTTCAAAAAGAGGGGAATAAGCATCCCCGTAGCAGATGATGATTTCAGTGGAGGGTTGTGTTAATTCAGCCCCGGGTACAGGAGAAAGGTATTGAAAAAGATTTGTATTAATAGATTGAGGTATTATTTTACTATTTATAACAAAAAATAACAGGATAAAATAAAAGAAGATTGATAAAATTCTATTAACCATTGATTTTTCCCCGAAAGGTTACAGGTAAATTCTTTGAATCATAATTTAATTAAAATAATAATCATTTCAACATTTTATTGAATGAAAAAAACTAATCATCTGATTACAGAAAAGAGTCCTTATCTGCTGCAGCATGCTTATAATCCCGTCGACTGGTATCCCTGGTCTGAAGAAGCATTTGAAAAAGCAAAGCATGAAGACAAACCGGTCTTTTTATCAATTGGATATTCAACCTGCCACTGGTGTCATGTTATGGAAAAAGAGTCGTTTGAAGATCAAGAGATTGCCGGATTAATGAATGAGGCATTTGTATCAATTAAAGTCGACAGGGAAGAGAGACCTGATATTGACGGGATTTATATGTCGGTCTGTCAAATGTTAACTGGAAGCGGTGGTTGGCCAATGACTATTATAATGACTCCGGATAAAAAACCTTTTTTTGCCGGGACTTATTTCCCTAAAGAATCCAGATTCAGAAGACCGGGAATGAAAGAATTGATTCAGCAGCTTCAAGATATCTGGCGAAAGAGAAGGGAGGAAGTATATCAATCAGCTTCTGAAATTGTGGAAGCACTTAGTAAAGGGGATGAAGGTCGTGAATCAGGAATAGATAAAGATATTTTTCAAAAAGCATATAATGAATTTGAAGATAGATTTGACAATAAGTACGGAGGATTTGGGAGTTCCCCTAAATTTCCTTCTCCCCATAATTTTTATTTTCTGCTTAGATTTTATATAAGAGAAAATAATGTAAATGCTCTTAATATGGTGGAAAAAACTCTTCATAACATGCGGCTGGGAGGAATATATGATCATATCGGATTTGGTTTTCACAGATATTCCACAGACAGGGAATGGCTTGTCCCGCATTTCGAAAAAATGCTTTATGATCAGGCTTTAATTGCAGAGGCATATATTGAATTATTTCAGATCACCAAAAACGAAATTTACAGGCGGACTGCTGAAGAAATTCTCCGGTATGTGCAAAGAGACATGACCTCTCCTGAAGGAGGATTTTATTCTGCTGAGGATGCCGACAGCGAAGGAGTTGAAGGGAAATTTTATTTGTGGACGAAAGAGGAGATTAGAAACCTATTAAATGAAGATTCAGAATTAATTTCAGAGATTTACAACTTAAAAGACAGCGGGAATATTCCCGGTGAGAATTCGGGTAATAATATTCTGCATTTGACCCGTTCGTTTGAGGAAGTCGCACAAGAAAGAAATGTCAGTAGCAAAGACCTGGTTGGGAAAATGAGCAATGCCAGGAAAATATTATTTGCGCAGAGAGAAAAAAGGACACATCCATTTAAAGATAATAAAATACTGACCGACTGGAATGGTCTGATGATTTCCACCTTCGCAAAAGCATCACAGGTTTTTAACGTAGAAGAATATGGGGAAATTGCAATAAAAGCAGCTGATTTTATTGTAAATAACTTAATTGATAAAGAGGGACGGCTTCTTCATAGATATAAGGATGGAGAAGCAGGCATTATATCTAATATTGATGATTATGCTTTTTTTATCAGAGGGCTTATTGATTTGTACGAATCAACATTCAATAATTATTGGCTGGATAAAGCAATTGAATTAAATAAAGATATGATAGAATATTTTTGTGATGAACAAAAAGGCGGGTTTTTCTTTACACCGTATTATGGTGAGAAATTAATTGTAAGACAAAAAGAAATCTATGATGGAGCAGTTCCTTCCGGAAATTCAATCGCGATTCTTAACTTGTTAAAATTAGGAAGAATTACGGGTGATACCTCACTT
>DATICR010000406.1:0-13565 GCA_035456745.1 Ignavibacteriaceae bacterium | reverse complement strand
AGCTCAATTATTGCTAAAGATAAATTGAAACTTGCTGTTCTCGCAAACAGAATGGGATTTGCTTCTGCAGATGAAATTGAAAAAAGGATAAACAAATCTTTTAAAGAGATAATCTCCATATTCACACAATTTTTCGGAACTAAATTATGAATTTGCTGAAAAAGTATTATGCAGTTCTTACAGGATTACTGATTTTTATTATCTATCTAACCACTATTGCACCGACTATAATTCAAATTGATGCCGGAGAATTGACATCTGTTCAGGCATTGGCAGGGATTGCACATCCTACAGGTTATCCTTTGTTCACGATAATCGGCTATTTGTTTTCAAAGATCCCAACACCGTTCTCAACTGCTTTTCAACTGAATTTATTGGCAGCAATATGGTGCAGTATTGGAGTAGGTTTATTTGTTTATACATCGAAATTCCTCCTCGATAATATAGCCGGTTTCGGATCTGCAAAAATCTTGAAAATAAGTAAAAAGAAAAAAGGGAAACAGAAGGGAAAAGTACCTACACAGGTGCTGTCACAGATTCCTGAATCTTTAAAGTATGTTGCTTCGATCGGAGGCGGATTACTCCTTGGATTGAGTAAAACATACTGGTTTCAAAGTACATCGGTTGAAGTATACTCAATGCATATATTTTTAATCAGCCTGATTATATTTGTACTTTTAAAAGCATACGCTTTCTCAGCTGTACAAACCCGGTTTTCGCTTAAAAATCCCTGGATGTGCCTATCTGTAGTCCTTGCCCTCGGGTTCAGTAATCATATGACAACTCTACTGATTCTTCCAGGAATTGCATATTTATATTTCACTAAGGAAAAATCCAATATTCAGAGTCTTAAACAGATCGCCCTGATGCTGGTGATATTCTTTATTTTATTAATAATATTTTACAGCTACCTGCCGATACGTGCTTTACAAAATCCGGTCATTAATTGGGGTAACCCTGTGGACTTTGAAAGAATTATGAGACATATTAGCGGGAAGCAGTATCAGGTATGGCTTTTTTCATCGGCTGAAGCTGCGAAAAAACAATTGGTTTATTTTATAAATAATCTTCCATCCGAACTTACGTTTACCCTGATTCTTTGCATTATCGGTATTTTCTTTTCTGTAAAAAGGGCAAAAAAACTATCAATTTTTCTGATTATTTCGTTTATATGGACAGTTGCCTATTCTATAAACTACGATATAAATGATATAGATTCATATTTTCTGCTTGCTTATATAATGCTTGCATATTTTGCAGTATTTGGAATTATAAAAATCTACGAACTTGTTACGAAGTTCGAATATAAAATAACAGCTGTTGTCATAATGCTACTTCTGTTATCCACCTCTGAATATTTTATTAACTATGATTACGTCAATCAAAGAAATACTTATACTTTTGAAGATTACACTAAGGCTGTCCTTTCAAGTACAGGCAAAAATTCTATTATATTCAGTTATCTGTGGGATTATCTTGTTTCCCCATCTTATTATTATCAATATGTGGAAGGATACAGGAAAGATGTGGCAGTGATAGATAAGGAACTTTTGAGAAGGTCATGGTATTATAACCAGATTGAGACTGATCATCCTGATATTATATCAGGTATGAAAAACGATATATCACTTTTTAAGAATGCACTGTTACCATTTGAACGGAGTGAGAATTTTAACTCTAACCTGCTTGAAACTCTTTACCGTAAGGAAATGACCGATCTGGTAGCAACAAATATTGATAAAAGGAATTTTTATTTTTCACCGGAGATTGCTGAAAATGAATTAAGGAATGGTCAATTTGTATTGCCTGAGGGTTATACATTTGTCCCTGATTTGTTTTTATATAAAGTGATTAAAACTAATGGATATGTACCGGCAGCAGATCCCTCCTTCCATATACGGTTCCCTGAACATGGAGATAGGTATACCGATTTTATTCAAAATTTAGCCGGTTCAGTTTTGGCAGCAAGAGCATTGTACGAGCTGAATTTTAATAAAATCGACAGAGCAAAATTGTATGTGGATAAGATAAGATCCGAATTCCCTAAATATAACATTCCATCTAAACTTCGCGACTTCTAAACTTAGGTTGTAGTGGGCTTGCCTGCTGCATCTAACTCTTGTCACTATATAAAATACAAAGTGGGATGCTCATCCTGAATCGTTTTCTTTGAAGATTGATCTGAAATGCCCCTACTGCTTACCTCCCTTTTCCTCAGCAGCACTTATAAGATTCTCTCTTTTATCCTTACTAAGCTGATCCTCCGTCATAAACGATTGAAGTAAAACATCCATCTGCTGAATCAGGTTTCTCTTATAATATTTAGGGGCAAACACCGAACCATCGAGCATATAAAGTCTGTTGGTTTTCTCATCAAAAAAAGTATAATTTATAAATGGACCGCCCATCCCCTTTGTATTCAATTCCCAAAGCCCCTGCGTAAATATTGCATATCTTCCGTTGAAATTTACTTCATTGGAGGTATAAAAATCTGATGCGATGTTAACATAGGAGCTATCATCAACGGTGCGGTAATATTTCTTTGTCATTCTGTTTCGTATCGCTCTGATAGAATCTTCATTTAAATATGCAGGGGAAGCATTATCCACCCAGTGAACAAACAACCATCGCTCCATATCGCTTCCGGGTGATCTCCTCAACCATACAAAATTATCTTTGGAAATATCAAGGGCAAGCTTATAATCCGCCTGAATATATATAACCCAACCGTATTCTTTAAGTATTCTACCTTCTAAAGGTTCATTCTCATACCGGGCAACATATAAACTGGATTTTAATCGATCATCCGATATTTTCTGATAAGCAAAAAGGAGATTATCTTTATTTTTTAAAATGTTGAACTCCAGTTCCTGAATTGTAGGAGCTGTAAGAATCATCACCAACTGGCCGCCGGCCCATAAATTTTCTTTCCTTATAATGAAATCATTACTACCTTTAATTTTTCCAAGGGCTGCAGTATCTACTGAAGAATGTATAAACCTGGAGGTTAATGATTGAGAATTCAACGGAGCAACTATCAGGATATTTTTCTTGGTTTTATACCGTCCTAATTCATCCGGACTAATCCTGATTAACGTAAACAGCTTTTCAGGTTGGGGAGTGTAAATAATTTTCTCAAATGTTGAATCGAGTACCGTTGACAATTCGGCGAATTCACTTGAATCAGCGACTACATAAATCTCATCTTCCGGTCCCGCAGCGGGTCTCTCAGGATATCCACAAGAGATGAAATAAAAAACGGAAACTGATAAGAGCATGATTATCAAAACTTTTTTCATTCCTTACCTCGGTAAAATTGGCAGAACAATTTGTAGTTCGGGCAGCAGTGCCAGATAAAGCACCCACATAGTAAAACCGATTGAAATGGGAATCGCCAGATTATCATCTGCAAGTCCGAAAGAAACATTTTCCACTATTGCTCCGATTGCTGCGGCAATGATCCCGATAAGATATTCCATCGGCAGATCATTGACTTTAGGTGTTAAAAAAACGACAATACTTGCACTTATGAAGAATGCTAAAGTTCCCTCAAGGCTTTTGGAAAACAGTTTGTGTTTGCCAAATTTTCTGCCTATAAGTGCAGCCATAGAATCACTTATTATTAATATTGAAAAAGCAGTTATAAACAATATTTTCGGAAAAAGAATCACACAAATTAAAGCTGAGATCAGAACATACGTAGCTCCATTCAGATTTTTCTTCCTGGTATCAAGTTCATGCCTTCTTAATAAAAAGCCGAAAATGTTGTAGAATATTTTGCCAACTGAGGGTGATAAATATCTGGCCAGGTCAAGCAAAAGTGCAAGGAATGTCAGAATGCTGAGGATGAGTATTGCATCACCTCTTGAAACAAAATAATAAATTATTGGGATGGATAATGAGAAGAGATGAATCAGCTTTCTGATTAATTCATCTCTGTAATGAATTGTAGCGTTATCAATTGGAGTCATCTTTTGGAGAAGATTCTTTCGGTTTCCTTTGCTCCATTAATTTTTTTACGTGTTCAGGTATTATTTCAGGGTTTGTGCTTCCATTCTTTTTTATAGGAGGTAGGGTTTCTCCTCTTATAATTGCATCAATCTCATGAGAATCAAGAATTTCCCTTTCAAGCAATTCTTTTGAAAGCTGATGGAGAAGGTCGATATTATCGGTAAGAATTTTTTCTGCACGAACCATTGCTTCATTAACAAATCTTCTTACTTCTTCATCTATTTCAACAGCAGTTCTTTCGCTATAATCTCTGTGATTCTGAATCTCGCGTCCAAGAAATATTTCCTCTCTCTTCGCGCCGTAGCTAAGGGGACCAAGTTTCTCGCTCATACCCCATTCACATACCATCTTACGGGCAATACCTGTAGCTTTTTCAATATCATTTCCGGCACCAGTTGTAAAATGGTTGAATATAATTTTCTCTGCTGCTCGTCCACCTAAAGCATACGTGATTATAGCTTCAAGATACTCTCTGGAATAGGTATGTTTCTCATCTATCGGCAGATAGCTCGTAACACCAAGCGCTCTTCCTCTAGGAATAATGGTTACTTTATGAACAGGATCTGCTTCAGGAAGCATTCGGGCAACCAGTACATGTCCGATTTCATGATAGGCTGTAGTCTTTTTCTCTTCTTCGGAAATAATCATACTTTTCCTCTCCATACCCATCATTACTTTATCTTTTGCTTCCTCAAAATCCACCATTTCAACATTTTTCTTGTTTTTTCGGGCAGCCAGTAATGCCGCTTCATTCACCAGATTGGCAAGTTCGGCACCGGCTAATCCAGGGGTACCTTTAGCCAGCACTTCAAGCTTTACATTTATATCAAGGGGAATATTCCTTGTATGAACTTTTAATATTCCTTCTCTTCCTTTAACATCAGGTCTGTCTACTACCACCTGTCTATCGAATCTGCCGGGACGCATAAGTGCTGGATCAAGAACATCTGGTCTGTTTGTGGCTGCTATAATTATTACCCCGCTGTTCTGTTCAAAACCATCCATCTCAACAAGTAGTTGGTTAAGTGTCTGTTCTCTTTCATCGTGTCCGCCGCCGAGCCCAGCTCCTCTGTGCCTTCCTACAGCATCAATTTCATCAATAAAAATTATACAGGGAGCATTTTTCTTTCCCTGTTCAAAAAGATCTCTTACACGACTCGCACCGACACCAACGAACATTTCAACGAAATCGGCACCGCTTATTGAAAAGAACGGTACACCTGCTTCACCTGCTACTGCTCTTGCAAGTAATGTCTTCCCCGTTCCCGGAGGTCCTAATAAAAGAACTCCTCTCGGAATTTTTCCTCCAAGTTTCTGAAACTTGGTTGGTTCTTTCAAAAATTCAATAATCTCGTGTAATTCCAGTTTTGCTTCATCAGCTCCAGCAACATCACGGAATGTAATCTTCTGTCCGGATTGAGTGATTAATTTTGCTTTGCTTTTTCCAAATGAAAAGATTCCTCTCGTTCCTCCACCGGTTCCTTGCATCCTTCTCATAATGATAATCCATACCGCAATAATTATAATCCATGGCAGAAAGCCAAGGAGTACATTTACCCACTCATTGGATTCCTTATCAAATGAATAATCGATATTCTTTGCTTTCCAAACTTCTTCTTGATCTTTAATTATAGGTTCAGGAAGGTAAACAGATATGTATTTTACTTCCTCCGAATGCCCATCTATTTTCTGCGGGGATGTTAACTCTGCCTTAAAATAGTAATCATTCACATCCTGCTTGGTAATCCGAGCAGATTTAATTTTGCCGTTATCAATTAAATTTTCATACTGATTATAGGTAATATCAACATAATTCTGAGTACCGGTCTTAAAAACCTGCATTACTATTACCGCAGCAACAATCACAGCTCCCCATCCAAACACCAATCTGATAACTTTTGACCAATCAAAATTATCGTCTGACTTGCCTCCGTTTCCCTTTGGAGGTTTTGGGGTGGATCTGTTATTTTTATTTTCAGCCATCTTCTGTTTATTTGTTTATAAAAAATCTATTTTAAATTGTCTTCAAGCACATATATTGATCTCAGGTTTCTATACTTCTGAGCATAATCAAGTCCATAACCAATAACGAATTTACCAGGAATATCAAAGCCAATATAATCAATTTTAACATTATATTTAAGGCTTTTTGGTTTAACCAGGAGAGAAACTACTTTCAAGCTGGCTGGATTATGTCGGGTAATGTGCTCTTCAATGAACTTAATAGATAAGCCCGAATCCACAATGTCCTCAACTATGATGATATCTCTACCACTTACATCGCAATTTAGTTCCTTAATCATGGTGACTTTTCCCGAAGAAATTTTTGCATCTCCATAGCTTGAGAGTTTGAAGAAATCAATCTCACAATTTAGAGTGACATTTTTGACCAGATCTGCCAGAAATAAAAAGGCACCATTAAGAACTCCAATAAAAATAGGAGTTTTTCCTTCATAATCCCGGGAGATTTCACTGCCGAGCTGCTTTACTCGTTCCTGTAGCCTGTCTTCTCCAATTAAAGGAATAAATACATCATTTTCAATAAAAATTTTATCATTTATTAATTCAGGCATAATTCCAGTATCTTTTTTGTTGAAGGGGTAATTTTAAATCTCTCATCGATACGCAACCCGATGACCCAGACTACTTGATTTTCATTTACTAATATTAGATGTTTTTTTTTGCCCGAGGACTCAACCTTCTGTTCATTCAGAAAATCGGAAATCTTTTTAGAACCCTTCATCCCTAGCGGAATAAAAGAATCGCCCGGTTTCCATCTTCTTACAATGAATTCTTCACTCGCATTATCCGCCGAAATATACTCTTTATTTTTATTAATTGAATAAACTAAGGATTCTTTATCATATTTTTTAATCGACAAATTTCCAGCCGGGGTATATTTTGATTCCCCCACTTTGATTCTGATCAGTTTGTCTTCATCGGAGTTCTGTGTGGATATGAATTTCAGATATCCTCTCTCACGGAATACTATATTGCCACCCGTCAATTCTACTCTTCTCCCTGCCTGAGCATCAATCATCGTATTAACTTTTTTAATATCATCTGAAAAAACAGGTTGCTCTAACTCTCTCTCTAATAAATTTTTTAAGAGCAGGTTCCTTAATGTTTCGTCTTCTTTCTTAAATTCTTCGATATAAATTTTAAGAATACCCGGAGATTTTTTTTCTATTTTCTGAAAACTTTGATGTTCATTTTTTAAAATGTAATCTTTGATTTTCTTAAAATTATCCGATGAATTAAGAATAGCTGTGTCTAATGATGGATTAAGTTTCTGTTTAATTAAAGGAATGATTTTATTTCTTAAATAATTCCTTTCATAATCCGATTCTTCGTTTGTTCTGTCTATCTGAAAGGATATTTCATTCCTTTGAAGATATGATAAAATTTCCTCTTTGGTTATGCTTAAAATAGGACGGATTATATTGTCTCTTTGAACCGGAATTCCGGAGATACCGTCCAAACCAGTGCCTTTAATCAGATTCAGAAGAACTGTTTCAGTGTTGTCATTGGCATTATGCGCGGTCGCAATCTTATTTGCTTTATTCTGCTTTAAGACTCTTTCGAATTCTTTATACCTTAAGATCCTTCCGGCTTCTTCATGCGATATCTTGTTTCGTTCAGCAAAAGATCTTACTCTTTTTTTAACAGAATAAAATTTAATCCTACGCTGAGCGCAGAATTCTTGGCAAAATCTCTCATCTTCATCAGCTTCTGACCCTCTCAGCAAATGATTAACATGAATGGCAAAAATTTCAACTTTTATTCTTCTTTTATATTTATCAAGAAGATGCAGAAGAAAAACAGAATCGGGACCGCCGCTGAAGGCAACAATTATTTTTTCACCGGGACTTATGAGAAATTGCTCGTCAATGAATTTAAGGAATTTCTGCTCAATTTTATCCATCTGTATTTTCTTTGTTCTCCATAATTCTCTCTACATATTTGCCCAGTACATCAAACTCAAGATTCACAGTACTCCCGGGTTTCTTTGTTGAAAATATTGTTTCCTCCCAGGTATGTGGAATAACACCGACTCCAAAAACATTGTCATTTAATTCTGCAACCGTCATACTTACTCCATCGATAGAAACCGAACCTACATAAATTAAATACTGCCTGAATTTTTCAGGAAAACGTATCCTTATAAAATGACTGTTGGATAATTCGTTAATCTCTATAACTTCGCCTTTTGAATCAACATGTCCAAGAACAAAATGCCCCCCTAATCTTGCATCGGCTTTGAGCGGACGCTCTAGATTCACTTTATCACTAATCTGTAGATCACCAAGGTTGGTTTTTTTCAGGGTTTCTTCTATTGTATCCATTAAAATTGAACCGGTTCTTTTCTCAATTACTGTAAGGCAGCAACCATTTACACTTACACTGCTGCCTATTTCTGTATCTTCCAGAATTTTATCTGCTTTTATTTCAAGACGATAACCATCGCCGGTTTTAATCTTATTAATCAGGGTACCCTTTTCTTCTACAAGCCCTGTAAACATATAATTTCTCCGGTTTGTGAATAGAAATATAGGTTGTAAAGTTAATAAAAGTGAGTTTTAAGTTAAAATTACGTGGAACCCCTCTGACCTCTGAAATTTGACTTCCGACCTCTGATCTCTCGTACTACTTTTCTAATTTTAACATCAAATCCTCCCCCTTACATTCATAATTTTTTATTTTGACTTTTAATGTCTTTTTAATGCTCTTTACCCCGATATTTTCGACTACGGGAATACCGGAGCCAATAATTTTTGGCGAAATAAATAGATATATATCATCATAAAGTCCGCACTTTATAAAAGAAGAGAATATCCTGCTTCCACCTTCTACAAGGACAGATGCTATCTGGTTTTTAGCAAGCTCTTTTAACACACTTTTAAGATTCAGGTTTCCATCTTTATCTGTCCTTGCGAATAATACTTTAACACCAATCGATTTAAGATTTTTAACTTTCTTTTTGTTTTCGTTATCCTTAGAAGTAACGAGAATGGTTTTATGATCATTATTTTTCGCAAACAGCCTTTTTTCAATATTCAGGTTCAGTGCATTGTCCAGTATAATCCGCCTTGGATTTCTGCCGTCAGTAAGTCTTACAGTAAGCGAAGGATTATCCTTTTCAACAGTACCTGCTCCAACTAAAACTGCATCGTAATTAGCTCTAAGATGATGAACAAATTTTCTCGACTCCATTGAAGAAATCCAACGGGAGCCGCCATTTAAATCTGCTATTTTGCCGTCAAGGGTTTGAGCAGCTTTTAATGTAACATAAGGAATTTTATTTGTGATGTACTTGAAAAAAAACTTATTTAGGTCTATACACTCCTTTTCAAGCACTCCTACTTTCACATCAATTCCTGCGGACTTAAGTTTCTTTACCCCGTTGCCGCTGACAAGTGGATTCATATCCAGCGTACCGATTACAACTTTTTTTATTTTGTTGTCGATTATCTTTTCGACACAGGGGGGTGTCTTACCGAAATGACTACACGGTTCCAGGTTGATGAAAAGTGTACTTCCATCAACTGATTCTTTTGCATTTTCAATAGCATTTATTTCTGCGTGGTTTGCTCCGAACTTTTCATGATAACCCGCTCCTATTATCCGATCATCTTTTACCAGTATACATCCTACAAGAGGATTTGGACTAACTGCTCCTATTCCCTTTCTTGCAATCTCTAATGCTAATTGTATGTAGGATTCATCAGTCAATTATAAAGACTAATATTATTTAATCTCCAAAATTTCAAACTCAAGCAATCCTGCCGGAGCTTTAACTTTGACTTTATCTCCGGTTTTGGCTCCCATCAGACCCTGGCCGACGGGGGAAGTAACTGAAATTTTACCTGACTGGAAATCTGCTTCTTCAGGTGAAACTAGTGTATATTCAATTATTTTCTGATTCTTCAAATTTCTGATACTGACAGTGGATAAGATATGAACTTTGCCGTTCTCAAACTGGTTTGCATCGATAATTCTTGCACGCGAAACTATATCCTCAAGTTTGCTGAGTTTCAATTCAAATAATCCCTGTTCTTCTTTAGCAGCATCATACTCTGCATTTTCAGATAAGTCACCATGAGAACGCGCTTCAGCTATTTTCTGAGCAATCTCCTTACGACCATTAGTTTTTAATTCTTTTAATTCCTTTTCAAGTTCAACCAGTCGTTCCCTGGTTAAATAAACAAAATTTCCTTCTCCCATAATATAAGTCTCACATTATTGGCGAATTTAAAAAAAAATTGCCACCGCATTTCCGCAGTGGTTGTTCCGAAAATATAAAATTAAAATAAGGTTGTCAAGAAAGTTGTTATATCAAAAGATAGATCAAATAAAAAAAATTCATATATTTTGAATGCATCCGGTTTTAGATAGTAATATATCTGGAAAATTATCATTATGAGGCATTCCTGCTTCAGTACTCACATCTAAGGTCATCTTTATTGATTAAATCATTCTAAATTTTGAAAAAAAAATTGTCCTTTCAAAAATTTTATTAAACAGTCGATCCCTGAAGTACACCAATCCTTTCTATTTTTCAACAACCATCTTTTTGGTAATTGTATAGTCGGGGGTTGAAAATTTGAAATAGTAGATTCCACTGGACAATCCTTTCTTGTTGAATTCGACTTCATATGTCCCCGCAGCTTTATCTTCATTGACCAGTTCATCAACCTTTTCACCTAACGAATTGTAAACTATTATGTTAACCCGTACGAATCCCTTGACAGTAACTGGAATGCTGTATCTTATTCTGGTTGTTGGATTAAATGGATTTGGAAAATTCTGTTCAAGTATATATGAAATTGGTTTTGTAACGTCAAAAGAATCGGAATTACTAACTGTTTTCATTATCAGGTTATCAGGATCGACATAAATATATTGGGGTCTTCCTGCAACACTAAATTCAAATTCCTGGACTCTCTGATTGTTGAAAACTTTTACTATAGTATCAATATCTGTGGTATGAATTTTTATATCAACAGGCATCATAAAAAATTCGGGTTTGAAATTGGTACTCTGTGCAATCGTAAAATTTATACTGTAAATATTATTTTTCCCACCGGTAAAATTCCAGCTGAAAGTATAATGAGGATAATTAATACCATATACCCACTCATCAAAAAAATAAGAAAGGTCCATACCGGAAATGCTGTCAGCAATGTTTTTGAAATCATCAGTGGAGGCATTCCCATAACGGAGAGACGGTGATGCAGCATATGACTTCATAATTCTGAAAAAAGTCGAATCCCCCACCACGCCTCTTAGCATGTGCAGTACAATAGCACCTTTTGCATAGGTTCTCGCATAATCAAAGATTGTTGATTCTGAACTGATATCATCGGCATAAACTGAACCGGCTGCATTTCTTGCAATAGCCATAAGAGATTCAATATAAGAACGGTAGGATGATTGATTAATCGCTTCAAAATAAACTGCTTCGGAATAGGTTGCAAAACCCTCGTTCAGCCATATCTCGTGCCAGTTTTTACAGGTAATCATATCTCCGAACCATTGATGCGCAAGCTCATGCGCTATTATAGCTTCACCAAAGGAACCGAGTGATGTAATCGTTTGATGCTCCATTCCTCCCGGCCATCCAAATTCGGCGTGACCATATTTTTGATCGATAAAAGGATAAAGTCCGTACTTATCTGAGAATATAGCCAGCATATTAACTGTTTTATCAAGCAGGGATTTTAGTTCATTAAAGTTTTCGGGATAGATATAATGAACAACGGGCATAGAATCATAAGGTGCATAATGATAGAATGATTCATATAATGTATAGTTTGTAATTGCCATTGAAATTAAATAATTGGCAATAGGGTGTTTATTGTACCAGAAATAGGTATGGGTACCATCTCTGTTATCCATTACCAGCTGTAATATTCCGTTTGATACTGGAATTAAATTATTTATGCAGGTCAGGTTAACCTGTGATGAATCGGCTTTATCATCAGGATTATCTTTGCATGGCCACCAGTCGCTTGCACCGTAAGGTTCACTTAAAGTCCATATGGCTGGTTCTCCATTGTGCGAACCGAAGACAATACTCCCGAATCCGTTTGAAACCGGAGTTCCTTCATAGAAAATTGTCACTGAAAATTTTTCATTGGCCTGGTGTGTGTAAGGAAGCCTTATTTTTAATTTATTATTTTGATGTAAATAGGAGAGATTTATCTTTTCCGTTACTACAGAATCAACAACAAGATTATTGGACAAGTCGAGAAAAAAAGTATCAAGAGAAACTGTTACCGGGACGGCATCAATCTGAACAGAACCTTTCAGATAATTCGGGCTGTAGGTTAATTTAAGATTGAGTTTGTAGTATTTAACATCAATGGTTTCATCACCCGGATAAAGGATTTTGGAAATCCATTCTGATCGTTTAAATTCACGCTTTTCGATATCGGCAATGGAAGGATCAAATGACTGCGCTGCTGCACATGCAGTCCCCAAAAGAAATATTAATACAATTATATATTTTTTCATATTTCCTGAACACTAGATCAGTATAATATAATTCTCTTATGCTCCCGATTCCTGAATTCTGCATATCGGTTTAAATCCGCAGAACCGGCAGGCCTTTTCTTCTCTTTTGTCAATTTGAGAAAGTCTGAAATCACCGTTTCTAATTCCGTCAACATATTTATTTACAGCAGTCAGACAAATTTTGATAATTTCTTCATATTTTTCAGTAATTTCTTCATCAGTTAGTCTCTTACCTAAGTTCAATTCTTTTCTGCCAAAGTCATCATTTTTGTATTTTAAAGAATAAATTGAGGCTCCCGCAGGCTCATAATCTTCATAAAGTTCTGCTTTAATTATTTCTTTTGCAGCATATAGATAAAGCGGAAGCTGTAGTTGTATCCCCGACATAATATCAGATTTATCAAGTCTGCTTTTCCCTGTTTTATAATCATATACCTTATATGTCTTCTCTTCGGTGTTGATATCTATCCGGTCAATCTTTCCTCGTACTTTTATATCACCTGCTCTCAACTCGTTAATCCTGATTTTTTGGTCCTTTTCTTCCTTTACTTTGCCAAAACCTGCTTCAAGAAATTCCGGTATATACCCGTCTTCATTTTCCCTTTCAATTATAAGAAATTTATAAAGAATGGAATTTTCCCTTCTGCCTTCAATTCCAAAAATTTTTTCTCTCTCATAAAAAGAAAGAGGGGAATCAAAATTAATTCTGTTTACTTTTTCTTCTGCAATTTTGAAAAGCAGCTTTTCAGCTTCGTTAAACTCCGCATGGCTGCAGCCGCTTAATATTATTTTTTTCTTTTTCAGCTCTGTATAGAAAGAGAAAAGAATTGAATGAAGCATGCTGCCCATTTCGAGAGCTTCTATTTCCTCGGTAGGTTCTTCAAATATATTAAGCCTTAAAATTCTTTCGGCAAAATACCTGTATGGACACAAAGCATAAATTTCAAGCTGCGAAATTGAATATGACCGGTTCTTCATGTCTTCCAGATAATTTTTCCCTTTTTCTGATAATTCACCCTTTATAAATCCAGTATATG
>DATICR010000405.1:0-5145 GCA_035456745.1 Ignavibacteriaceae bacterium | reverse complement strand
CTATTATAATAATTATTAAAATCAACTAAAACAATTAAAATGAGGTCATTAACTGCCTGTATCCTTATATTAATAACCTGCCTGTCAGTAAAAGCACAACCACAGCTGGAAATTTATCCCCCGGAAATGGAATTTACGGATATTTTTCACAGATTGGAAAATGCATATTTTATTAATGTGGGTGATCAGCCCCTTAGTATTGACAGCATCAGGTATAATAATACCTTTTACTTTGTAAGATTTAATATAAACTGGAGGTATCCTTTTGTTATTCAGCCCCAGGATACCGTTAGAATGGATTGTATTCTTGCAGGTTATTTTAATTATATTTACAACGATACACGGGATACCTTAATAATTTATAATAATGGTATAGATCCTGCGGGGCGACTTTCTATCAAAATTGATTATTACGAAGATCAGTATTATACCGGCACTATCCAGGGAAATGTAAGTTCCGGGGGGCTACCTGTTCCCAACGCCATAATTTATTTTCTCTGGGGAGGGAATTTTGTGATTGATAAAACAACCTCGGATAATAATGGAGATTACTCCATGCAGCTTCCAGTTGGTAATTATTCCGTTGCTTCGGAGAAGGATTCATTCTATACTTCATTTTATGACCAGCAGTTTGACCCTCTTAGTGCTACTCAGGTATTTGTGGATACTAACGGAATTACATCTGTTAATCTTAATCTTATAAGAAAAACCACAACGCAGAATTCGATATCAGGAAAGATATATGATTCTACATCAACCTATCCTCTTAACCGGGGAATTGTTATTGTAAGAAGCGGTACACATACTCCCGATAAAATACAAAACATTAAAGCTAACACACCTGCTGTAAATGGATCTTACGCCGCTTTTATCGATGCGGATGGCAGTTTTACAGTTAATGACATTATCGATCCCGGATATTATTACATTCAATCATTTTCCGACTATTTTGTCCCTTCCTATTATGACACCACAGGATATTATCCAAGTTTCTGGCAGAATACCGATTCCATATTTATCGGTTCACCAATGAATAATATTAATGTGTATATGCCCAGCGATTCATCATTTGGCGGTGGAGTAATTTCGGGAATGTTAAGGTTTACCGGGAATCCCGACAGTGGTATAACTGATGCAATAGTTTATGCTCAATCAGCAGAAAATAATCTTATTACTTATGCGTTGTCTCAAAATAACGGAAATTTCCGAGAAAATTTTCTTCCATATGGAACTTATCATCTCAGAGCGCAAAAAATTGGATATGAAGATGCGCTCAGCGGTGACATAGTCATTGATAGTTTAACTACAAATGCCAGTAATATCTTTCTATATTTCCAAGCTACCAATTCCGTCCCGGATGAAACATTCATGCCTGATAAGGTTGAATTATATCAGAACTATCCAAATCCCTTTAACCCTTCAACAACAGTCGAATTTTATCTGCCATCCGGAAAAAATGTTAATTTAAGAATTTTTAATGTTCTGGGTGAAACCGTTGCGACTTTATATAATGGTTATTTGAATTCCGGTCAGTATAAAATGAGATTTGACGGGTCAGGGTTTGGTTCAGGTGTCTATTTTGTATCACTTACTACTGATCGAACATCATTGGTACGTAAGATTTTACTTTTGAAGTGACCATTTAATTTATTTACCAAAAAATTCTGTTCTGGAAGTTGCAAACTGTCTGTACAGTATTCAATTTGGTTCTTCCCCGTGAAATAATTTACCTCCCGATTATTCTGCATAAGTTGATACTATGTCGTAATTTAGATACTTTAGTCCATCTAACTAAATAAAAAATAGAGGTATTCATGTTTGATGATAAATACAAATTTACATGTGTTGACCGTTTTCTAAATTACGTGAAATACGATACCCAATCAGATGAGGATTCGACTTCATTTCCTTCTTCTGAAAAGCAAAAAATACTTTCAAAGGTCCTTGCTGAAGAATTAAAAAAGATGGGTCTTGAAGATGCTCATATGGATGAGTATGGATATGTTATGGCCACACTACCTTCCAATACTAAAAAAAATGTTCCGCCGATTGGTTTTATAGCTCATGTTGATACTTCTCCTGCGGTTTCAGGTAAAGATGTAAATCCTGTCATTCACCGAAATTACAAGGGAGGGGATATTAAACTGCCGAAAGATCCTTCTCAGGTAATACTCGAAAGTGAAAATCCTGATCTTAAAGAAATGAAGGGATTTGATATTATTACAACAGACGGCACTACTCTCCTGGGGGCCGATAATAAATCGGGTGTGGCTGAAATAATGGATGCTGTTAATTATTGGCTATCGCATCCGGAAGTAAAACATGGAACAATTAAAATATGTTTCACACCCGATGAAGAGGTTGGAAGGGGCACTGAGAAATTTGATGTTAAGAAATTTGGAGCAAAATATGCTTACACAGTAGATGGTCAGAGCAGAGGTGAAGTTGAATCCGAAACTTTCAGTGCAGATGCTGTGACAATGAAAATCCATGGAAAAAATATTCATCCCGGATATGCAAAAGGAATAATGGTTAATGCTGTCAGGGTAGCTTCGGAATTTATGGAAAGTCTGCCCAAGGACAGATTATCTCCTGAAACGACTGAGGGAAGGGAGGGATATGTTCACTGTACGTCCTTTAATGGAAATGAGGAACTGGCTACATTAAAATTTATCATCAGAGATTTTGAAACCCCGAAACTGAAAGAATACGAAGATTTTCTTAAGAATCTTGCTGAGCAAACTGTTAAAAAATATCCGGCGGCTAAACTGGATTTTGAAGTTACTGAGCAGTATAGAAATATGAGGGAAATTCTTGACAAACATCCACAGGTAAGTGAATATGCTATAAAGGCAATGAAAAACCTTGGGATTACTCCCATTATGCATCCTATTCGTGGAGGCACTGATGGCTCCAGACTTTCATTTATGGGTCTACCAAGTCCTAATATTTTTGCCGGAGAACATAGTTTTCATTCCAAAGTAGAATGGGTTGCCATTCAGGATATGGAAATGGCAGTCAGAGTCATAATTGAGATAGCCAAAGTCTGGGAAGAAGAATCAGTAAACGTATAAATTATCATTTATTTGTAGTTGGCAGCCGGTGGTTTGTTGTTTGTGGTCGAGGCAAGATTGGTAAGTGAAAATAATTTTGGTATATAGTAATCGATTAAGAATTAATATTTAATGAAGTAAGTATGGATGAACTACATTACAGCAAACCACCTGCTGCTATTGCCAGCCGTGTTAGTAAACCCGAACTTATGGCTCCCGCCGGCAATAAAACCATGCTTTTTGCTGTAATAAATTCAGGTGCTGACGCTGTTTATTTGGGTGTTGAGAAACTGAATATGAGAGCCAAAGCATCCAACTTCAAAAGTGCAGACCTTCCGGAGATGATTTTATATTGTAAGGAAAAAGGGGTTAAGACATATCTTACTCTGAACACAATAATTTATGAAAACGAATTGGATCAACTCAGGACAATAATTGCCGAAGCGAAGGATGCAGGAGTTGACAGGATCATTTGCTGGGATTTTTCTGTTGTTCAGTTATGCAAAGAAATAGGAATGCCGTTCTGTATTTCTACACAGGGATCTGTTTCTAATTCACTGGCGGCTAAATTTTATAAAGACCTTGGTGCTGAAAGGATTGTTCTTGCAAGGGAATGCTCTCTGGAGGATATTAAGAGAATCCGGGCGTTGACTAATCTTGAAATTGAAGTATTTGTCCATGGTGCAATGTGCATTGCGTTAAGCGGCAGATGTTTTATGAGCCATTATCTTTTTGATAAAAGTGCAAATAAGGGGGAATGTATTCAGCCCTGCAGAAGAGAATATGAAGTATATGATCCGATAATAAATAAAGGAATGGTTATCGGTGAAGATTATGTGCTGTCACCTCAGGACTTATGTACAATTGAATTTATAGATAAACTTATTGAAACAGGAGTAGACTCGTTTAAAATTGAAGGAAGAAAGAGGAGCCCCGAGTATGCAGCAGCAGCTACAACAGCTTATCGTAAGGCTATAGATCTATATTTTGAGGGAGAGCTAACACCTGATGTTAAAAAAGAATTGATAACCGAGCTTGAAAAAGTCTTTAACAGGGGATTTTCTTCGGGATTTTATATTAAAACACCTGGTATTAATGAGTATGCCGATTCATATGGCAGCATAGCAAGTAAAAGGAAAGAATATCTGGGTAAAGTTATTAATTATTATAAAAAAGCCGGCATAGCTTATATTTCAATAGAATCCGGGACTTTAAATACAGGAGATGAAATATATATTATTGGGGACACTACAGGAGTTATAAAGCTCAAAGTGGAAAATATAATGAATGAAGAAGATGAGCTGACCTCCGCATCGAAAGGTGACAGAGTTACGTTCAGGTGTAATGATCTTGTTAGGGCGAGGGATGCAGTTTATCTTATTAAAAATCAGGAAGAAACCCGAACACTATAATTCATCCTCTTCAAAGGAGTTCTTCGGACTTCGAGGATGACGAAATCTACTCTTCACGACGAACAGGTCAAATTATTGCATTTTTCGCAAAGCGGGAATTAGTACCACCCCTTGTTAACAATCAATCAATTGTTTATTGATTTATTCGTATTTCGTTTTTATCCCGCTCTCAGTTCTTCAGCATTATCTTTATACAGGGCTATACTATCTTCTATTATTTTATATGCCTTTTCTTTCCCCAAAAAATCTTTTACCAGTACTTCCTTTTGTTCAAGCTTTTTATAGTCTTCAAAAAATCTTTTTAACTCTACAACAGTATGAGGCGGCAGTTCGTCGATATCATTTATATAATTAACCGACATATCATTTTTTGCCACTGCTATTATTTTATCATCCACCTGTTCTTCGTCAGTCATATGCATAACCCCTATCACAGTAGACTCGATTATACATAATGGGTCGACTTCAATTGAACAAATAACCAGTATATCGAGGGGATCCTTGTCACTGCAATAGGTTTGCGGAATAAATCCATAGTTTGCAGGATAATGGACAGCAGAAAACAGAACCCGGTCAAGTTTCAGAAGGCCGCTTGCTTTATCAAGTTCATACTTGCCCTTTGACCCTTTTGGAATTTCGATTATGCTGTTAACAATTTTTGGCAGCTCTTTGCCGGGACT
>DATICR010000404.1:0-2412 GCA_035456745.1 Ignavibacteriaceae bacterium | reverse complement strand
CTAGCAAATTCAGAACTTTTTTTAGCTGATGCTATTCTAAAATATTCCTATCATATGAGATACGGAGTAGTTAATCCAAAGGAACTTTTTCCTGACAGCTATTATCTTCCCGCTGCAGATTCATCGAAAAGAGATCTTTTTGAACCCCTCTGGAAAAGTAATATAATTCAATACTTACGCGGTATTCAGCCAAAGAGTAAAAATTATAAGGAACTTCAGGCAGCATTGGAACATTTTAAGAAGTATAAAAACCTTACCTGGAAGGACATCCCCGACTTAAATAAAAAAATAGAACCCGGAGACAGCTGCCGGGATATAAATCTAATTGCAGACAGATTAATTAATCTCGGGTTTTTGGATTCTTCCAAAATTAAAATGAAAAACTTTTCTGCTTATGATTCTCTTCTTTTGGAACCTGTAAAAAAATTCCAAAGGTTAAATGGACTAAATGAAGATGGAGTGCTTGGTAAAGCCACTATAAAAAAGTTAAATATTACGCCTGATGAGTACATAAAGAAAATTGAGATTAATCTGGAACGGTTAAGATGGATAAATTATTCAGATACTTCACGATATATAGTTGTGAACATTCCTGATTTCCGTTTACATGTTGTTGAGAATAAAAAAGAATTGTTCAATATTAAAGTTTGTACGGGAAGAAAAAGACCCGCTAATTTTGAGAATCGATTAAAAGTTTATAAAAAAACAAAACGTCTTTATGACAAGCCGGATGACTGGCAAACTCCCTGTATATTTGGTGAAATTTCGAATTTAATTTTAAATCCAACCTGGACTGTACCCAAAAGCATCATCAGGGAAGAAATTTTGGCGGGAATTAAAAAGGATTCGGATTATCTTTTAAATAAAAATTTCAAAGTATATGAGGGTGATACTGAAATAAATTATAATGATGTTGATATAAAAGAATTAGCTGTTAATAATATTCCATACAGAATTGTTCAGGACCCCGGAGCGGGAAATGCTCTTGGCAGGATAAAATTTATGTTTACAAATCCCTTTGGTATTTATCTTCACGATACTCCTGCAAGGGCACCATTTTCTTTGTCGAACAGAGCTGTAAGTCATGGTTGTATTAGAGTTGAAAAACCTCTGATTATTGCGGATTATATATTAAAAGGTAATTCAAATTGGAATATTGATTACCTGAAAATCGAAATCGGTCAGAAAGTGGATGATAAATCAATAATTTCAGAGTATTATAAAAAAAGAAGTGAGCTGAGAAAAAATAGAAGCTTTGGCAGGTCAACTGAAGTTGTACTGAATAAAAAAATCCCTCTGTTCATTGATTATTACACTGCCTGGGTTGATGATAACGGTGAAATAAATTTCAGAGATGATGTATATGATCAGGATAAAATTTTAACGGGATATTTGTTCCGGAATGAAATATCCAAATAGGTATTAAGGTAGAGTCTTACCACCCAGGCACTAAGAGCACCAAGGGTACACTAAGTAGATGGTTATTCAGGATTCTACACTAGTAAATTTTCAATCGTCAATTGTCATTGAAAAGTCTATTCTCCTGATTTTTAATTGTTACTTGTTAAGTTTCCTGCTGTCTTTAAGTAATAAAAAAACCCGGCAGATATCTGCCGGGGTTTTATGAACATTACTATTATGTCAGATAAAAATTATTTTACTCTGACGAATTCAATCCTTCTATTCTTCTGTCTGCCCTCAGGTGTGTCATTCGGAGCAATTGGTCTGTCTTCTCCATAACCTTTTGCTTCTATTCTGGATCCGTCTATGCCCTTGCTGATCAGCCAGTTCCTCACTGCATCAGCTCTTCTCTGAGAAAGTTTCTGGTTAGAGGATGAACTTCCTACATTATCGGTATGACCTGAAATTTCAACGATAATTTCCGGATAGTTCTGTAAGGTTTTGAGAGCTTTATTCAGAGTAGCTTCACTTTCCGGAGTAATATCAGATTTACCGGTGGCAAATGTTATACCTTCAAGAACAATTGGTACACCTACTTTAATAACATCATCATCAGGGTTCAGCGGGTCTGTGCCTCTGTTAACTTCAATACCGTCATTTACTGATCCACCGTCTGTATCAGCTTTCAGAGGATCGGTCTTATAGGTATTAACTTCCTGACCGTCATTTAAAGTATCGCCATCTGTATCTGCCTTGGTGGGATCAGTCTTATAGGTATTAACTTCATCACCGTCATTGAGACCGTCACCGTCGGTATCTTTCTTGGTAGGATCAGTCTTATAGGTATTAACCTCATCACCATCCTTTAATCCGTCACCGTCGGTATCGGGATTCAACGGATCAGTCATATATGTGTTTACTTCCTCGCCGTCCTTCAAACCGTCGCCGTCGGTATCTTCTTTATTCGGATCGGTCTTGTAATTCGTTACTTCCTGACCATCTTTTAAGCCA
>DATICR010000403.1:0-3973 GCA_035456745.1 Ignavibacteriaceae bacterium | reverse complement strand
AGGCAGTATTATAAAGTAAATCTGAAATCAGGAAAATTAAACAGAATTACAAAAACTGAAGGTGTTCATTCTGTCCTTAGGAATGAAAAGAAAAATTTATTTATTGATTCCTACAGTAATCTGAATGTTCCAAATAAATGCAGTATTATAAATGAGAAAGGGAAAGTATTAAATGAGCTTTTAGTTTCACCTGACCCGCTGTCAGCTTACAGAATAGGAAAGACAAAAATTTTTACTTTAAGAGATGATGCAGGATATGATCTTTACTGCAGAATAATTACTCCACCCGGTTTCGATTCCACAAAACAATATCCGGTTGTGGTTTATGTATACGGCGGACCACATGATCAATTGATAACTGACAGGTGGCTGGGAGGAGCATCATTGTGGCTGAATTTCATGGCTGAAAAAGGATATATAATTTTTACGCTCGATAATCGCGGTTCAGCAAACCGGGGACAAAAATTTGAGCAGGAGACATTTCGTCGTCTTGGAACAAAAGAAATTGAAGATCAGATTCTGGGTGTTAATTACCTTAAGACTTTCAGATATGTTGATACGACACGACTTGGCGTTCACGGCTGGAGCTACGGCGGGTTTATGACGACTTCGTTAATGACACGGACTCCCGGAATATTTAAGGTCGGTGTTGCCGGAGGCTCGGTAATTGATTGGAGTTATTATGAAGTTATGTACACTGAAAGATATATGGATACTCCGCAAACTAATCCCGAAGGATATGCCGAAGCAAATCTTTTGAATTATGTGGGAAATCTGAAAGGAAAGCTGCTTATGATCCATGGAACTTCAGATCCGGTTGTAGTCTGGCAGCACGATTTAATGTTTATTAAAAAAGCCGCTGACTTAAATATTCCGCTGGACTACTTCCCTTACCCGGGAGAGGAGCATGGTGTCATGGGTAAGGATGCTTTGCATTTATATAATAAAATTACTGATTATTTCGATGAAGCATTAAAGAAATAGAACGGCTGCCGGGCAGGGCGCTCAATTCCGTAATTTTTTTTATACCCGTCTCTTATTATTTAGCGGGGCAAGCGCAATTCCCCTGAGGGAATTTGTCCCTGCGGGACTCAACTTTTGATGAGCGCGGAAGTTCAGAAAATTTCGATTTTTAATATAGCTTTAAGAACATGTTTCCTTTTAATTTTCTAAATTATTTTTAGTTTGTATCAAAGTGTTGTCTACCAAGCATAATTATTAAAAATCTACTATCTTTGAATACCTATTCAATTTAATTTTGCCAAGTAATATATTTGTTTTCTGGGATTTGGGGTTATTTTTTAGAACGTATCAATAATTAATGGAAAAATAAATCTTACCGTAATCAATTAATTTTAAAACATATAACGGAAATCTTATGTACAGAAGTATTTTTACCTCAATATTCATTATCCTAACATCAGTTTCTGCCTTTGCCGGTGAAGAAAGTTTAAAAATTCCGACGCTGAATAATGACCAGCAATCGATTTTATTATATGGAATAATAGTCTGCATCCTGGGCATGTTATTTGGAATATATCAATATACTAAAGTTGTAAAATTGAAAGCTCATCAATCGATGCTGGATATTGCTCAGATAATATTTGAAACATGTAAAACTTATCTTTTACAGCAAGCCAAATTATTAATCGTTCTTTTTGTTTTCATTGCAGTCTGCGTAGCATTTTATTTCGGCTTTCTACTTGATACTGCTGCAAGCGGAGTTGCTTTGATTCTATTATGGACAGTCATTGGAATAGGCGGATCTTACAGTGTAGCGTGGTATGGAATTAGAATGAATACTCTTGCAAACAGCAGGATGGCTTTTGCATCACTTGAGGGAAAACCAATAAAATTGCTGAACATTCCGTTAGATGCAGGAATGAGTATCGGAGTAATGCTCGTGTGTGTTGAACTTATTATGATGCTTATCATTTTACTGTTTATTCCCCGAATGTATGCCGGTGCCTGTTTTATTGGATTTGCAATCGGTGAATCATTAGGGGCCAGTGCACTCAGAATTGCCGGAGGAATTTTTACTAAAATTGCAGATATTGGTTCAGACCTGATGAAAATCGTCTTTAAAATCAAAGAAGATGATCCGCGTAATCCCGGTGTAATCGCCGATTGCACGGGAGACAATGCCGGCGACAGTGTGGGACCAACTGCGGATGGTTTTGAAACTTACGGTGTTACCGGAGTCGCTTTAATCAGTTTGATTGTTCTTGCCGTTTCAGATATTAACCATCAGACAGAATTGCTTACCTGGATTTTTACTATGCGTATTCTAATGATTATTACATCAGTTGCAGCATTTGGAATAAACAGAAGTTTAACTCAGGTGAGATTTTCAAAAAAGAAGATAATTGATTTTGAAGTACCTTTAACATCCCTGGTTTGGATTACTTCAATATTATCGATAATTGTAACCTTTATTGTTAGTTATCTTCTAATCGCAAGCTTACCGAACAATCTATGGTTTATTCTTTCTATTGTTATCAGCTGTGGAACATTAGGAGCAGCCCTAATACCCGAATTCACAAAAATTTTCACAAGCACAAAATCCAAACATGTCCGTGAGATTGTAGATTCATCAAGAGTAGGCGGAGCTTCTTTAAATATTTTATACGGTTTAGTTGCAGGAAACTTCAGTGCATTTTGGATGGGATTGGTATTTGTTCTATTGATGTTCGTTGCTTACATCACAAGCTTTAGTGCGCTAAGTGCTATTATGATTTACCCTTCAATTTTCGCATTCGGTCTTGTAGCTTTCGGATTTCTGGGAATGGGTCCTGTTACCATTGCTGTTGATAGTTATGGCCCGGTAACGGACAATGCTCAGTCTATTTATGAATTATCCTTGATCGAAGAAATCAAAGATGTCGATAAAGAAATTGAGAGAGATTTCGGATTCAAGCCTGATTTTGAACAAGCGAAATATCATCTTGAAGCAAATGATGGAGCTGGTAATACATTCAAAGCAACCGCAAAACCTGTATTAATAGGTACTGCCGTAGTAGGTGCCACCGCCATGATTTTCTCGCTAATCCTGTTGCTAAAACAAAATTTGGGCATTGATCCTGAAAGTATCCTTAGTCTTTTAAACCCATATTCTATGCTGGGATTTATATGTGGAGGGGCGATTGTATTCTGGTTTTCTGGTGCATCAATTCAGGCTGTTAAAACAGGAGCTTATCGGGCGGTAGAATATATAAAGAAAAATATTCAGTTAGATGAAACTGCAAGTAAAAGTGCTTCCCTGGTAAAATCCAAGGAAGTGGTTAGGATATGTACACAATATGCACAAAAAGGTATGTTTAATATTTTTGTTGCTATCTTTTCATTTGCTCTGGCCTTTGCATTATTTTCTGCTCCGCGTGTAAATTCTGTAGAACCTGTTTCATTCTTTATTAGCTTTTTAATATCCATCGCAGTGTTCGGACTCTTCCAGGCAGTATTTATGGCTAACGCCGGAGGCGCCTGGGATAATGCCAAAAAAGTTGTGGAAGTGGATTTGAAAGAAAAAGGTACTGATCTGCATGCGGCGACTGTTGTTGGTGACACCGTGGGTGATCCATTTAAGGATACCTCTTCAGTTGCACTGAATCCTATTATTAAATTCACAACCTTATTTGGTTTGCTAGCGATGGAAATTTCAATTTCAGAGAATTTCCGAAATGCAGCACCATATGCAGGCCTAGTATTTTTTATAATAGGTTTGTTTTTTGCCTGGCGCTCTTTCTACAGAATGAGGGCAGATTATCAGGAAGAAAAAGGAAATTCAGAAACAAATAAGTCTGATAAGCCGGAGCTAAATAAGGTAACTGTATAATCAGATCTGATATATTTTCTGTTCATTCAAATGACTTATTTAGATTGATGGATTGGATGATGACTGACCGATGAAAGAATCGATTGATCATAATCCAGTCCATCTATCTTTTTGTCAAGGATTCAGAGATACTGACTCTCT
>DATICR010000402.1:0-3244 GCA_035456745.1 Ignavibacteriaceae bacterium | reverse complement strand
CCTCAGGTGCAGGATAATTCTTTATATGCGGCTAAAGGGGAGATGGCAGAAAACAATGAGCAAAAAAGAAGTCCACCGTCGGCGGTCTTCAATAGCCAAATCATTCAATGGGGGTGCTTACTTTTTTATTAAGGGAATGATTAAACAAGATAAAAGATAACCCGTCAATGCTGCTAGGTAAAAAGTCAAAAGAATAAAGTTTTAAAAACGAAAAAAGTACAAAGTAAGAAGATTGGAAGAACTAACGCCTGAATTAGTCAGGGGCGGTAGTTAAATTGGAAGATTGAATGTGTGAATGTCCCGCCAACCTAAAAAGATGAAAGTAAAAGCTGATTAATTTTAAGATAATGATGGGAAATGGAGGAGAAAATTAGTGCCTTTGCCTGGGGCACTGACCACTTTAACATCAATATTCTGCAGATCACACAATTTTTTACAGATGGCCAACCCCAGTCCAAAACCTCCGGCTTCAGAATTTCGTGATTCATCGGTACGATAAAATCTATCAAAAATGTTTTTTATCTGGGGTTCGGTCATTCCTATTCCGTGATCTCTTAAAGAAGAGATAATTCTGCCATCCTCTTTCCAAATCCGGATATCTATTTGTTTATTTTCCAGGGAATATTTAATTGCATTTGTAAGGATATTTTCGAAGATTATTTCTATCATTGAAGGATCTGCAGTAAGTCTGAAATTTTCGTCTTCATTCCTATTGATAATTATATTTTTATCGTGCAGCATAGGATATAATCTTTGCAGCACAGCATCAAGTGTTTCAGTAAGACTAAATTCAACTTTCACAGAGTCAATTTTACCGGTATCATACCTGGCGAGCATAAGAAGCTGGTCAATAAGGCGGGTCATTCTATCGGTTTCAGAGATACAATAATTTATTTTCTCTTCATATTGCGGCACTTCTCTTGGTTTTCTGACAAGGACTTCCAGGGTTCCCTTGATTACAGAAAGGGGGGTTCTTAATTCGTGCGAAGCATCTGAAGTAAACTGTATTTCACGCAACAGAGCATCTTCAAGTCGGTTTAGAAGACCATTTATTGTTGAGGTGAGAGCATAAATTTCATCTTTATGAGCGGGAAGTGAAATTCTTTCTGCTATATTCTCTTTTGAAATTTTTTGAGCAGTGTTTATAACGTTATGAATGGGAGCAATGCTTTTTCCGGCGATTATTCTTGTTATAAGGAAAAGAATAATGAGGATTGCGGGAAAAGAAATGAGTAATGCCTGGCGAAGATTTTTCAAAACCAGCGCTGATTCTTCCAGGGGGACGGCTACTATAAGATAGCCGTGTATTTTATTTTCCTGATCATAATATGGAGTCTGGATTTGACGTATAGGAGATCCCGATAATTCTGAATTAAAATAAATTTTGATTTTAGTGTCCTTTCTGAATTCGAGTTTGTCATCGAGTAAATTTCCAGTCTTTCTGACTATATTACCTGTCTCATCATTTATCTGCACAAAAGTTGGATTAACTTCAATCTGGCCGTGTTCCCTTTCATTCCATTCAAAAGGATTACCGAATATTGTTTTATCGTTTACAATGACGATACTATTTCTTAATTCTTTTATTTCAATGTCAAGGTCCGAGTCGAGATGATTAAAAACCGTATCTTTTACTATTAAATAAATTGCCGAGAAAAGACCTGCTATAAGAAGTGCGGTTGCAACAAGATACCATGTTGCGATCCTATTTCTAAAATTCAGTTTCATTTTACTTCACGCATAATATAGCCTACGCCCCTTACTGTATGGATAACATCATCAGCGCTATCAAGTCCCAGTTTCTTTCTGAGAAAGTTTATATATACATCTATAACCGAAGTATCGGATTCAAAATGAATATCCCAGACGTGTTCTATTATATTTGTCCTTGAACAAACCTTACCTTTATTTCTCAGCAGATACTCCAGGAGTGAAAATTCCTTCTGAGTTAAATTAATTTCTATATTATTTTTAAATACCTGATGAGTGTCGGGATTCAGTTTAATATCTGCTATTGAAAGATATCCAGATTCGGTATTTTTGGGTCTGAGCTGCACTTTAATCCGGGCAAGAAGTTCCGCAAACTGAAAGGGTTTTCTGATATAATCATTGGCTCCGCTCTCAAGGCCAAACACGGCATCCTGTACAGTATCTTTAGCTGTAAGAAATATTATCGGAATGCCGGGTTTTACTTTTCTAACCTGCCTGATTATTTCTATACCGCTAAGGGCCGGAAGCATCCAATCGACCAGGAGGAGGTCATAATCATTAACCTGAGCCATTTCAAGTCCTGTGCGGCCATCAAGTGCGACATCAACGGCATAATATTCCTCCTCCAATCCATCGCGGATAAAATTAGCTATCCCCTTTTCATCTTCTATGACAAGAATACGCATAATAAATAATATTAGTCTCCGTCCGTATTAAAATTCTGAGAATCCAAACTTTCCAGTCCGACAGTAAAGTGGACGCCAGCGGCATGCTTAAACACAAGTTCACCGCCGAAATAGCCTGTCCGTGCTATTGAAAGAACACCTATTAAAAATAAAGCAAATGCAATCCATTTTAAAACTCCAGAATATTTTTTAATTGCCACAAACATTATTCTGACCAATGCCGCTGCAGACATAAGCCAGATTGATAATTGGGCAGCGTCTTCGTGATTTTCCAGAGCCAGCTTGAGTGAGCCTGTTTCAGTAACACCTTCACCGGCAGATTGACCGGTAATAAAAGCAGCGACAACACCAAGTGTGCCGAGAATTAACAGATAAAATCCGGCATTTGAAAAAAATTCCTTTTTGGAAATTAAACCGATAAAATCTGCAAGAAGTCCCACTATTAACAATGCAATAGGGAAATGAACTATCATTGGATGGATATAATCAAACATTTTTTCTCCTTTTTTAGGTTAAACTTATTGATGGAGGATTAAATTTCTCTAAGAGATTTCTTAAAATTTGCTTAAAAATAGACTTAAGCGGGAGAGGAAGTAGATGCGGACCGTGACAGTCCAGGAAATTAATTTTTGGTCGACCCCTTAATTAGAGCCAATAAATATAATTAAAGATGACACAATTAGAGTGGGCAGTAGGCAGATGCAGCAGGCGACCTCAAGCATGTCGAATTAAAGATGACATCTTTTCACAATTAAAACACAAATTGGAAAGATGTCATCTTTTTTGCTATGACTATATGCATAATTGGCAGAATCAACCGAAGAGGAAGAGAGCGCAGATTGTTATGA
>DATICR010000401.1:0-4441 GCA_035456745.1 Ignavibacteriaceae bacterium | reverse complement strand
CTTTAACATGGAAGGCTTATAATCGTCATAGCCCCATCCCCAGGTATTGCGGAACCACAATTGGGGAATTATATGCAGCGCTGCCTTACTGCTGCCGCGATTAAAAATACTAAGTCTGATCAGCAGATCTTCAGGATCATTCTTTGCATATTCAATAAATACATCAAAATATTTATTCTCGTCGAATACCCCCGTATCAATTAATTCATATTCACTCTGGAACTTTGAACGGTTCTTGTTTTCATCAACAAGTTGTTTATAAGGATATTCGCTTTGGGGATATTTGTAAAGCATCTTCATATAAGAATGAGTGGGAACGTTATCAAGATAGTAATAGTATTCTTTTACGTCTTCACCGTGATTTCCCTGGGGACCCGATAAACCAAATAACGTTTCTTTAATTATTGGATCTGCTCCATTCCATAATGCAACCGAAAAACAAAGGAGCTGCTTCCTGTCACATATTCCTCCTATTCCTTCTTCTCCCCACCTGTAGGCTTTACTTCTGGATTGATCGTGAGTAGTATAATTCCAGGCATCCCCGTTTGCACTGTAATCCTCTCTAACAGTTCCCCATTGTCTCTCTGAAACATATGGTCCCCACAATTTCCAGTCTTTCAGCCTTTTTGAATATTCTTTTATTCTTATTTTTTCAGCATTCATTTATTAATTCCTGAAAACCATTCTAAAACTTATTACGCCATAAAAATGATTCTGCCTATTAATTTAATTTATAGATTTAAGTACATTTAATACAATGTTTTTTGTTAACTAATCAAAATAACATCAATTCATTCTCTGAACTCAATAAAAATGAAGAATTACCGGTGAAATATGAATAAACTTTTTTCAATAATCTCGTCAATATTGTTGATTATATTAATCACCTCATGTAATCAAAACAACCAGCCTCAAAAAACTACAAAAACAATTGGTGTTTCGCTACTAACCCGCGGTCACATTTTTTACCGTGACCTGGAAGAGGGTTTGAAAACTGAAGCGAATAAATATGGTTATAATTTAATTATAACTTCAGCCGATTGGGATCTGGGGAAACAAATATCACAGATTGAGGACTTTATTTCACGCAAGGTCGACGCAATTATTGTTTCTCCTGTCGATTCAAGGGGTATCGGTTCCGGAATTGCCGAAGCAAACAGAGCAGGTATTCCTGTTTTTACAGCCGATATTGCTGCCGAAGAGGGAAAGGTTGTTTCACATATTGCATCGGATAATGTTCAGGGAGGAAGACTGGCAGGAGAATATCTTGCCAGACTTTTAAATGGAAAAGGAAAAGTTGCTATAATTAATCAGCCTGCAATTACTTCTGTTCTCGATAGAGTTGCGGGATTCCGGGAAGCCATTGCAAAATATCCTAACATCAAAATCGTCGCAGATGTAAATGGACAAGGTGTACGCGATAGATCGCTTCAGGTAACTGCAGATGTCCTGCAGGCAAATCCGCAGCTCGATGGTATTTTTGGCATAAATGATGATTCTGCTCTGGGTGCACTTGACGCTGTTAATCAATTTAACAGAAAGGGACTTGTTGTTATAGGCTATGATGCTACACCTCCTGCGGTCGATGCAATATTAAAAGATTCACCCCTAAAAGCAGATGTTGTACAATACCCGAAGAAAATCGGAATCAAGACTATTGATATTATTCATGATAATTTTGATAAAAAATCTGTACCCGGAAACGTTCCTGTAGAAGTGGGAATAGTTGATAAGGAAGCTCTTCAAAACCAGAATACTCTCAAATGAATAATATCCTGGAGATGAGGGATATTGTAAAAAAGTATCCCGGAGTATTAGCATTAGATCACGTTTCAATTGATTTAAAAGCAGGTGATGTGCATTGCCTTGTAGGGGAAAATGGTGCTGGCAAATCTACTCTTATGAAAATTCTGTCGGGAGCTGTAAGGAAAGACAGCGGAGAAATATTTATTGATAGTAAAAAGACGGAATATAATTCTCCTTCCGAATCCCAGGCATTGGGAATTAATATTATCTATCAGGATTTTAAGCTCGTTCCTGAATTATCGGCGGCTTCGAATATTTTTCTCGGAAGGGAATTAAAGGAAAATTTCTTTCTAAATATGAAAGAAATGAATATCAAAGCTGCTGAGATTATTTCACAGCTCGGAGAAGATATAGATGTAACCTTACCGGTCAACAGACTTAGTACTGCCGAAAGACAAATGATTGAAATAGCAAAAGCAATTATAGGTAATGTGAAGATCCTTGCGATGGATGAACCTACCGCGCCGCTGACCAGTAAAGAAATAAATAATCTGTTTAATGTAATAAAGAAATTGAAAGAGAACGGAGTAGGTATAATTTATATTTCCCACAGACTTGAAGAAATTTTTGAAACAGGAAACCATGTTACTGTTTTACGTGACGGCAAAGTAGTTCATTCGGCAGATATGAAAGATGTTAATAAAGATGGATTGATAAAATTTATGGTAGGACGTGAGCTTGCAAATGAATATCCGGTTAATAATGCCGTAAAGGGTAAGGAAATATTAAAGCTCGATAAATTAAGCTCTGATAAAATAAATGATGTTTCTTTTTCACTGCATCATGGTGAAGTGCTTGGGCTGGCAGGATTGGTGGGTGCTGGAAGAAGTGAACTTGTCAGGGCTGTGTTCGGAGCCGATAAAATAAATTCAGGTAAAATTTATATTGATAATAAGGAAGTAAAAATAAATTCTCCGAAGGAGGCTATCGATGCAGGGATAGCATTACTTACCGAGGATAGAAATCTCCTTGGCTTATTTATGAATTTAAGCATTCGCGAAAACATATCCATTTCAAGTCTTGGTAAATTACGCAGGGGAGTATTTATAAACAGAGAAACAGAAACATTTGAAACAAAATTACAATTTGATAAATTAAGAATTAAAGCTCCTTCTGTTGAAACAAGTGTCGAATCGCTGAGCGGCGGCAACAGACAGAAGGTGGTATTAGCAAGATGGCTGGAGACGAATGCCGATATTTTCATTTTTGATGAACCTACAGCCGGTATAGATGTCGGAGTTAAGTTTGAAATTTATAATCTGATAAATGCTCTGGCAGAACAGGGGAAAGGCATTATTGTAATTTCATCGGAACTCCCGGAACTGATCGGAATCTCGGATAGAATTATAGTAATGTGTGAAGGAAGAATAACAGGTATACTTCAGCGTAGTGAAGTAAGTCAGGAAAAAATACTTAATCTCGCCACAAAATTTTCTTCAAAGGTTAAAAATGCAGGGTGAAATCAGGAGAGCAAAACTTGTTGAAATAATAAGTGAATTCAGTATTGGTCTGGCATTAGTCGCTGAGATAATTTTATTCTCCCAGTTTTCACAATATTTTTTTACTGCAGAAAATCTGCTTAATATTTCACTGCAGGCTTCTATTACTGCAATCATAGCTGCCGGAATGACATTCGTCATATTGACTGCCGGAATTGATTTATCTGTTGGATCTCTTGTTGCTTTTGCCGGCATTCTCGCAACAAGTGTTATTAAAATTGATTTACCCGTTTATCTGGGTCTTTCACTTGGAATTTTAACCGCATTATTATTCGGAGTATTTTCAGGATATATCGCGGGAATATTTGTAACAAGGTTTAAGATTACTCCCTTTATTGTCACTCTTGCATTAATGACAATCTGGCGCGGTGCCTCATTTGTTTATACAGAAGGACGACCAATCTGGGACCTTCCGGAAACATTCAGTTATCTCGGAGGTGGAAGAATAATTGGCGTTCCGGTGCCTACCGTGATAATGATTATTGTCTTTATAGTTTCTCATATTGTTTTAACAAAAACAAGATTTGGGAGATATGTATATGCTGTGGGAGGAAATCTTGAAGCTGCACGGCTCGCCGGAATAAAGACAAATAAAATTCTCATTTCAGTATATATAATCTCAGGTGTGCTTTCTGCATTAAGCGGAATTCTTCTTGCATCACGAATAAATTCAGGTCAGCCAAATGCCGGTCTGATGTATGAACTTGATGTAATTGCAGCTGTGGTAGTCGGTGGTACAAGTCTTTTCGGCGGAAGAGGAACGATTATCGGTACATTCCTCGGCGCAATGCTTATTGCTGTCCTTCGTAATGGATTGAATTTGATGAATGTAGGCAGCTATGTTCAGCAGGTTATTGTTGGAAGTGTGATTCTCCTGGCAGTACTTCTTGACCAGCTGAGAAAAGGCTGAAATCAAAATTATTGATCAAATACAAAATTAATACCATATCCAATCGCATACCCAATGAATGGACCAATCAATATTCCCACTAAGGCTCCGGTTGTTATAGCAAAATTCTGATCGAATTGCTTAGGTTCGTTTCCGTCGGTTTCAGGATGATATATCCAGCCGGTTGCTCCAATCAGACTTCCTATAATCATTCCTCCAAGCATTCCCGGAACAAAACCTTGCCAGT
>DATICR010000400.1:0-11237 GCA_035456745.1 Ignavibacteriaceae bacterium | reverse complement strand
AAGAAGACAGGTATTGCAAACAGGCACTATAAACGAAATACTTCCCAGCATAACTTTTACAAAATCTCAAAGTTATCCGTTCAAGGGAAAAGGGATTGGTGAACAAAAATGGTATGAATTGTTCGGTTATAATTATACAGGACAATTTGAGAATGACAGGGATAAAACAAATGATAACCTGATGATAAGAGGCGGATTTAGTCATAGGATTTCAGCCGGCGTATCTCCTAAAATCGGTTATTTCAGTATTGCACCAAATGTCAGTTATCAGGAGAAATGGTATAATAAAAGAATTGTTTATCAGACCGGAGTCTCACCCGTTACAGGAAATGACACAACTTTTATTAATGATGAACGTCAGATAAATTTCGTAAGAACTTTTAATATGGGACTAACTGCTTCAACTAAATTTTACGGAATTTTTCCCGTAAACAGTGTCGGGGTAAATGCAGTAAGACATACAGTAACTCCGAGTATATCGTACAATTATAATCCTGATTTTACAAAACCCTTCTGGGGATATTACGATACATATATTGGTCCAAATAATAAAGTAATTCATTACGATAAATTTCAGAGAGAAGTCTTTGGAGGAGTCCCGTCCGGTGAATCTCAACGGTTATCTTTTTCACTTGGAAATTTATTCGAGATGAAAACTCAACCCGACCCTACGGATACTACATCCAAAGAAAAGAAAATTCAACTGCTTAATCTTTCCGCAGCTATGAGCTACAATTTTGCTGCCGATAGTTTGAAGTTGTCTGATCTTTCACTTCAGTACAGGACACAGATAGGGGACTGGTTTAATTTTTTCGGCAGTTCCGGTTTTACTCCTTATGATTACCGCGGTACCACTCAGAGAATAAATAAATTTCTTGTCAATGAAGGGAAAGGTTTATTAAGACTGACTAATTTCAGCTTTTCATTTTCAACCAGTCTGTCGGGAGAAAAATTAAAATCTTCTGAAGCAGAAAAAACTGCCGCTCCTGAAGATAAGTCTCAAACTGACCAGGATAATGTATATAAAGGAATGTATCCTGATAAAGATCCTGACTTCACAATCCCCTGGAATATCGCACTTACTTATAATTATTCGCTGTCTAAACCTATACCTTCCCAGAAAACTTATTTCTCAAATCTAAGCGGAAGTTTTAATTTTAATCTGACCCCAAAATGGAAGTTTTCATTTACAGGCAGTTATGATTTTCAGAGACACGAATTTGCTGCTCCACAAATCCAGATTTCAAGGGATCTTCACTGCTGGCTAATGAATTTTACATGGAACCCGATAGGCACATACCGCGGGTATAGATTTGAAATAAGAGTTAAAGCTCCCCAGCTGCAGGATCTGAAGGTAACCAAACAGGATCAATTCTACAGCGGAAGGGGATATTAAAGGAAATGTTGAAATATATTATTGATGGAAATAATCTTATTGGAAAAATCAAATTACTTCAAAAATTACAAAGTTCCGATAAACAGGCGGCCAGGGAAAAACTTGGGTTTCTGATAGACAATTATTTTAGTAAAAAGAAATTCAGGGTCTCCCTTCATTTTGACGGTTATCCAAACCTGCCTATTAACATGTCTTCTGCTAAAATAATTTATTCTATGAAAAAAACTGCGGATGAAAAAATTAAAGATGAAATCTCTTCTCAAAAAAATCCGAAAAATACAGTGGTGGTTACCTCGGATAATAACCTGAAGGAATTTGCCAGGGTGTGCAGTTGTACAGTGATCTCCGCTGAGAAATTTGCTTCTTTTATAATGGAAAAAGGTGAACAGAATGAAGAAGAAGAAAGAATAAATTCCATAAATGATATAGAAGAATTTAAAAGGATTTTCAACGGGAAAAAATAATTGTCGAATAGAAAGAAATTCGTTTTCCTTTTAACAAATATTTTCATATTTTTTGTTTATAGCTCACAGCGGATTGGAGATATACTGTAGATATATATTAAAAATTCTCACCTTTATAATTGTAAGAATTTTAGCCTGATGCGGAAAATTTTAACTCTTAATTAACCATCCATTTTTAACCTTAATTTGTGAGGTGTTATGAAAAAAAAGAAATACTCTATATTATTATTTATCCTGCCTGTTATTTTTCTTTTTTTCTCTTCTAATTTATATCCTCAGGGGGAAAATCCCAGAGTAGATCATTTAACTCAGGAGATGATCCAGTCATATGTCCCGGAAGAAATCGAATTGGCTGTTGTCACAGTTGATGGATTTGATAACTACTTCCTCGGTGTTGATTTTGCAGAACCTCATATGTCTGTAAATCCTAATGAACCTTTGCAATATTTTAATGCATTTAATATCAATGGTGCCCACAGAACGTACGACGGACACGATTGGATTAATTCTACCCCATCATTCGGAACTTCAGTTCAGGGAGATCCTGTTACAGCTTATGATAGTCTTGGAAATCTCTACTATATGCAGATGATTGGGAATATTACAAATGCAAAAGTAATTCGTTCAACCGATAACGGACAGACCTGGACGGCAGGTGCTAATGCCGTAAGCGGCGGCGACAAATGCTGGATGGCTGCAGATCAGACAAGCGGTCCTTATGCAAATTATGTTTATGCTACAATGACCAATACGAGCTTTAGCGGTCAAAATTTTGCCAGAACCACAAATCAGGGAGCTACATGGCAGACAACATTTTCAACCAGCGGTTCACCTTTGCCGGGTGCAATGGTTTGTGTCGGTGCAAATGTGATAGGCGGAGATGTTCCCGGAGGCTGTGTATACTTCGTAACAAATGAAGGTAATTCATTTGGACCAACGTACAGACTTTATTGTTCTACAGATGGAGGTGCTACTTTTACATTAAAGTCGCCAAATAATTTTGCCAATTATGTTGGATCTGATGTCGGTGGTAGAAATTCTGTACAGAATATGAGAACCAGACCTTATCCGTTCATAGCTGCCGATAACAGTTATGGTCCATTCCGCGGAAGGCTTTATCTGGTTTACGCGTCCAATGCTCCTGCAGGCAACGGAAATAAACCTGATATATTCTGCCGTTACTCAACAGATCAGGGTGCGACATGGTCCACTCCTGTAGTAATAAATGATGACCCTGCTCCAACCACTCATAATCAATGGCACCCCTCAATCTGGTGCGATAAGGAAACCGGAAGATTCTATGCAAAATGGATGGATACTAGGGATGTACCAACTTCAGACAGTGCTTATATTTATGCTTCCTATTCAGATGACGGCGGAATTACATGGGCCCCGAATCAGAGAATATCAAATGTTAAAATGAAGATTAACTGCACCACCTGCGGCGGCGGCGGAACTCCTCGCTACCAGGGAGATTATGATGCAATTACTTCCGCAGGTGATATTTCAATGATAGTGTGGACAGATTTCAGAACCGGAAGCTTTGGAAGTTATACTGGCTATTTCCCGGATTTTGCAATGCTGGTAACCCCGATAACTAATTCTGTAGGGAATACCGATGATCAAACGGATTATACAATCGATGTTCCGGCGGTTAAATTGTATAATAATGTATCTCAGTTTACAGCGGAAGTTACACCTGCTCCTGCAACAGGTTCCTTCGATGTTACTTTTACACCGGGAAACACTATTTCTTCTTACCCTGACAGCATTACGATGACGATACATACAGTCGGGACTGTTCCCAATGGAACTTATATTGTAAATGTCCAGGGAACTGGCATCAATGGAATACCGGTTCACAGGAGAACGGTAACTCTTGAAGTAATTGATAATGTCCCGGTTGAACTAACTTCATTCACTGCTGATGTAAAACATAATATTGTAATACTTGGCTGGCAGACGGCCACCGAAATAAATAACAGCGGTTTTGAAATTCAACGCTGCTTCCAGTCTGAAAATGGCAGAACATCCTGGGAAAAAATAGGATTTGTTCAGGGCAATGGTACTACCACCAGCATTAACCGGTATTCTTTCACAGATAATAATATTGTAAAACAGGGACATTATAACTACAGATTGAAACAAATTGATCTTGACGGTAGGTATGCATATTCCACAGAAGCAAGCGCTGATGTTTCAAAACCAAATGTTTATTATCTCAGTCAGAATTATCCTAACCCATTTAACCCAACAACCAATATTGAGTTCTCTATTCCTGAAAGAAGTCATGTTACATTAAAAGTATATGATATTCTTGGAAATGAAGTTGCTACTCTGGTTAACGGCTGGATGGAATCAACAAATCATCAGGTTACTTTTAACGCAAGTAACCTTGCCAGCGGTATTTATTATTATACATTGATGACAGGTAATTTTACGGCTACTAAAAAATTAATACTTCTCAAGTAAAAAGTTATTTGGCATAAAAAAAGGAGCTTCGGCTCCTTTTTGTATTGCTTTCCACCAGACAGAGGGATGAAATGAAGGTTATATTTCTGATATTACTATTTCCGTCAATGACTATTTTTGCCCAGGATTCATTAGTTTCTCATCAAAGCGCGAGATTCGAAGTAGGTTTGGGTCCGGGATTACTTGGTAAAGATGCAGGCTTAAGTGGACGTATTGCTCTCTCATACATCAACTCTAGTCGGGGTGGTGTAATAAGAGTTTCAGCTAACGAGGGTGGGGGCTTTATGTTTCCGAAAAAGTCGCTTTATGATAATGCCATTCTGGGATCATACGTAATCTGTGAAGGTATATCCTCGCAGGTAATTGCAAGCGCTGGTATCGGTTCAGCTCATGGCAGCCAGTCGAATTCCTCTTCCTTATTTTCCAATAAGGAAGATTTTGGCCGGGTAGTTGGCTTTGCTTACGAATTTGGTATCGCATCTGCAGGAAGTACATTCGGGTGGGCTTTAAATATTTTGGGAAATGTAAATTCCAAGTCTAATCTAAGTGCCGTAATTATTTCGTTAACTATAGGTTATCAAAAATAACAGAAGTTAGAACTTATTCCCATTTCAAACTTAGTTACACACGGCAAATACAAGTTAAAGCTCTGTCTGAAAATTGAATACTAATGATGTCGGTAAATTTACTGTGTTTGATAATCCGAACGAAACATTCCAGCTTAAGTCTGTTACAACATTTTTATTATAAGCAGATACAAGACGGACAGCATTTATAGCGCTTGCAACTCTGTTCAGGATTAAAGCTCCCACTACAAAACGAATATCATTGAAAGTCTGTTCGCTGGAAGACCACATACCTCTGTATGTTCTCCTTTGCTCGGTAGTCGGCCAGCTCCAGTAATCAGTTTCCACATTATACATTTTAGCAAAATCGCGATTCAAGGCTTGCGCGTCATTAAACTGTTCCACACTTGTGTAATCCGCAATTGTAGCATAAAAATCCGCATTTTTACCATCATTCGTTATCCCCGCATTTGTCACTGCATAAGCTTTATAACGATCCCTTTGCCAGTTTGCATACCTGTTCATACCTATGAAAACGCCCCATAGAGTTCCCTCAGCGATAGTGAAATATTTGCCGCTTGAGTAACCTTCAGCATAAAGCTCGCCCATACCCGGCAGAAGCAATGAGTAAATGATTGCAAGACCAGGACTCTTTTTTGTATTATCAAACGAATAAGAAATATCTGCCGGCTGCTTTTTAAGATTTTCTATAATCTGGTTTTTTAATGTTAAAGACGGCTGGCTGTTTGTCTGTGCGAATGCTAACGAAGTTAAGAAGAAAAGTGCTATAAAGGAATATTTCATATTTTTTTGATTTCAAGTTTAAAATTAAGATGCTAACGAGTCAACTGAATTTTTTATCGCTGTTATTTCCCCTGTACAAATCAGATTCCCGGTTTTATTTAACCTGACCCGGGCAAAATTATTAATTAGATCAGTATTGAAAGGTACAGCAACTTTAACATAATTAGATGAAAATCCGTGGAGTAATCCATTTTGATTTTCCGACTCAAATAAAACCTCAAGCTCATATCCCGACATTTTATTATAAAACAGGTTTTTCTTCCTGTCGCTTAATTCTCTCAATAAATTATTTCTTCTCTTTCTTTCAAAAACATCGACTCTTCCGGGCATGCTGGCTGCAAGGGTGTCGGGCCTCTCTGAATAAGTAAACACATGAAGATAAGTAATATCAAGAACCCTTAAGAAATTATATGTCTCAAGAAAGTTTTCTTCACTTTCTCCGGGAAATCCAACAATAACATCCACTCCAATACCCAACCCGGCTATTCCGGAATTAAGTTTCGCAATAAGGTTAGAATAATCATCAATTTTATAACGGCGGCGCATATTCCTTAATATCTTTGGGCTGCCGCTTTGAAGAGGGATATGAAAATGTCTGCACATCTTTTCATTTGCAGCTGTCAGATTAATAATCTCGTCGCTTAAAAGATTAGGTTCTACAGAGCTGATCCTGATTCTGAAATCGCCAGGCAAGTCAACCATTTTACAAAGCAGAGCAAAAAGGTTAGTCTTATATTCTTTCCCGTAGTCTCCTACATTTACTCCTGTTAAAATAATTTCTTTATAACCATCTCTTAAAAGAGATTTAAATTCGGAAAGCAATGAATCAGGATCGAGACTTCTGCTTAAACCTCTTGCCCGGGGTATTGTGCAGAAAGAACATTTGTAATCGCATCCGTCCTGTATTTTGAAGTATGCCCTGGTCCGGTTATCTGCATCAGTGGAATGTGCATGACCGAAATTGTCGGAAATACCATTCGGGGAAACAAATGTACAGGCAAGACCTTTTTTATTAAAGTTTTCCAGAAGATTAAAAATATCAAATTTTTCTTTAGTGCCCAGGACAGCATCGACCCCTTCAATTTCTGAAATTTCATCGGGGCGGAGCTGAGCATAGCAGCCCGTAACAATAATATATGCATCGGGATTCTGTCTCAATACCCGCCTTACCAGCTGCCTGCATTCTTTTTCTGCATTTTCTGTAACTGAACAGGTATTAAAAACATAGATATCCGCTGCATCTTTGAAATCCACAATGCGGTAGCCTTTTGCAAGAAACTGACTGCCGATTGTTGAAGTTTCAGAAAAATTTAATTTACAACCAAGAGTATGTAATGCTACAGTTTCCAAAATCAAATATGATATTTAAAAATAAAAGAGCGGGAGATACCCGCTCAAATAATATGTTGGGGAAACCTGTTAAGATTTTTCCGAGGTGTTCGGACGTTCATCAGGTACTTCAAAAATCGGGAAGTCTGATGCATCAACCTCACCTGTTTCGGCAGTCTTTATTTCCTCAACAGATACTCTGTCAAGTTTATGCTTATCCAGGTATTCCCTTATTTCCTGTTCTGATTTTTCCTTCAACGCTGCAACAGCACTAAGTACAATCTTCTTATTTTCTTTATCGAATTCTATTACCTTCAAAGGAATAACATCATCAACAGGAAAATGATTTGCGATATTCTTTATTTTATTAGTTGCCAGCTGATTTGTCGGAACAAATCCATCAACTCTTTCCGGAAGCTCGGCAATCAATCCCTTCTCAATAATTCTAACCACTTTACCCTCAGTGATAGTTCCGATGTTGTAAACATTTTCAAAATTATTCCAGGGATTATCCTGAATCTGCTTATGTCCGAGAGAAATCTTACGCTGATCAACATCGACACCCAATACAGTAACATCCAGTCTTTCGCCTTTTTTAACAACTTCACCGGGATGACGGATTTTCTTAGTCCAGCTCAAATCAGAAATGTGAACCAGTCCATCAACTCCGGGTTCCAGTTCAACAAATACGCCAAAGTTTGTCAGGTTTCTTGCAATTCCCGAATGCTGGGTGCCAACGGGATATTTCTGCATAAGTGATTCCCATGGATCCGGTTCAAGCTGTTTAATTCCAAGAGAGATTTTTTTCTCTTCTTTATCGAGGCTTAAAATAACAGCTTCAACAACCTGGCCCATTGCAACAACCTGTGAAGGATGTTTGATATGCTGAGTCCAGCTCATTTCAGAATTATGAATAAGTCCTTCAATACCTTTTTCAATTTCAATAAATGCACCGTAATCTGTTAAAGAAACAACTCTGCCTGAGACCTTATCTCCAACTTTATATTTCTCTTCAATTTTTTCCCAGGGATGGGGGAGAAGTTTTTTAAGACTGAGGGATATTCTCTTTTTCTCTTCATCGAAATCTGTAACAACTACTTTTATTGTCTGATCAAGTTTCACAACTTCATTAGGATGGTTTATTCTGCCCCAGCTGAGGTCAGTAATATGGATAAGTCCATCTACACCACCGAGATCAACGAATACACCGAAATCGGTAATCGCTTTAACTGTTCCTTCAAGAATTTGGCCTCTTTCAAGACTCTCAAGAATTGCATTTCTCTGGTCGGCAATTTCTTCTTCCACTAGCACCTTATGAGAAACCACAACGTTTTCAGTTGGAATATTTACCTTAACAACCTTAAAGTCCATCGTCTGTCCGACAAATACATCAAAATCTCTTATAGGTCTGATATCGATTTGTGAACCAGGCAGGAATGCCTCCATACCCATAAGGTCGACGACCATTCCTCCTTTTATACGTTTAATAATTTTACCCTGTAATATTTCACCGGTTTCATGAGCTCTTACAACCTTTTCCCAGATTCTGAGGAAGTCTGCTCTTTGTTTGCTTAAAACAAGATTTCCTTCCTGGTCTTCTACACTTTCAAGGACAACTTCAACTTCATTTCCGATCTTAATTTCTTCATCTTCGCGGAATTCATTTTTCGGAACAGAGCCTTCTGATTTGAAGCCCACATCGATAATTACATGGTCTCCCTGAATTTTTATGATTCTGCCCTTTACTAATTCCCCTTCCTTAACGTCTCTGAAAGAATCTGTATACAATTTAGCAAGTGTAAGGAATTCCTCCTGCGAATATTCCTCATTTTCGAAATGTCTTTTGGCTTTTTCATAGTCGCCTGCCGTAATTACACTTTTGGTCGTTTCTTTTGTCTCGTCGGACATTAATCCTCCTGAAATAAATAATCACACAGCCTGCTGTTTCAAGTCATCAAAAAAAACAGAAGCTGCAGTTTTTAATTATACATTATTGTTTAAGATGACTTAATAAACTTTTTTTTCACTTCTATCAGAATGAGTTCAACCTGCTCATCAATTGTTACAGCCGATGTATCAATCTCCACAGCATCGTCAGCTTTTACCAGCGGACTGATTTCGCGGGTTGAATCTATCCTGTCACGCTGAATCAAATTCTCTTTAACATTTTCAATCGGGATTTTAATCCCATTGTCTTCAAATTCTTTGGCTCTTCTCATTGCGCGTTGATATAAAGATGCCGTCAGGAATATTTTAACATCGGCCTCGGGAAAAACAACAGTACCAATGTCCCTGCCTTCCATCACTATGCCTTTATTTGTCAGCGAATATTCTCTCTGCTTCCTTACAAGGGCGCTTCTGACACCTTCAATCTTACTTATTTCACTGACTTTGGAATTGACTTCAGCAGTGCGGATTTTGTCGGTAATATCCAAACCGTCAACCAGGACTTCAGTAAAACCTTTGTCAAAGATTAATTTAATATCAGTAGATTCAGTAAGAGCGACTATTTCTTTATCATCGAGTAGATTGTTTTTTATTGCTAAAAAGGTTACTGCTCTGTACATCGCTCCGGTATCAATATAAAGGTAGCCCAATTTCTGTGCAACAAGTTTCGCAGAGGTACTTTTACCACTGCCGGCAGGACCGTCAATTGCCACAATTAGATTTTTGGACATTTACTAAAATACATATATTCATTTATTTATCAAAAATAGCTGGCGTTAAAACTTGCAGTAAACGAGAGGATTTTTGGCGAATTTATGGAATTTATCTGATTTTTTCTCCTCCTAATTCTGTGATTATTGCTTTAATATAGGGGTCATTATTTTCTTCATCTACATTTATAATTTTTTCCCTGCGCTCACCCGGATTGGAATTATTAACAAGTTTTATAATAAAATCTATTTTACGTCCGAAAAATTCGATCGTTTTTTTATTAATGTAATCTTTTTGCTGTTCAACCAAAGCGGCAGAATGCAAATCTGTTGTTTCAAGTTCCAGTTTATTTCCGGCGAAGCCTGATATTGTTGCTTCATTCAATAATGGCCCCAACACCAGCGATTTCTCAGACATTATAAGATTAACAAATCCATCCCATTTCTTCCTGATCATATCGATGTTGAATTCTGATGGATTTAGATGAGGAGTGTCGTGTGATACTTCCGGCCGGATGGAAGCCAGTGTATTATTTATCTTATTCTTATTTGTAATTTCGGGGATATGGATATTAAAATGAGAAGTTTTTTCACCTGAAGAAACAGGCTTAATTAATTCAGGACTTTTTTTTTCAGTCAGGTTCGTTATTATTTCGCTTATTGTTGCTGATTTTTCAAGACCTATTAAATGGCTGAGTGAAATTTCTACTTTTAATTTCTGGTTTTGTGAAAACCTTAATTCCTGCTGTGTTTTATTAAGGAAATTCAGGATTCTTAAAAGATCCCCCTCCGTAAATTTATCAGTATAACTTATATATTTTTCCTTGTTTACTTCAGCTGTTTCAAGGAGTTCTGTTTTGTCAGTAAGAACAACCGTCAGAATGTTCCTGAAATGTTCGGTCAAACCATCCATAAAATCTACAAAGTCCCAGCCATTCTCATACAGCAGCTTGGTTACCTCAAAAACCGTCTTGAAATTCTTTTCAAGAACTGCATCAGAAATCATGAAGAACAACTCATCATCTACAAGATTAAGCATTCGTGAAACAGTTGCCGCATCTATTTTATTTCCGCAGTAAGAAACTACCTGGTCAAAATAACTTTCAGCGTCTCTCAATGCACCGTCTGCCTTGCGTGCAATAATAGTGAGGGTTTTATCGTCGATGTCTATTTTTTCTTCTATTGCAATCCTGGCCAGGAGATTTTTAATAGTATTCATCTGAATTCTTCTGAAATCAAATCTCTGGCACCTTGAAATAATAGTTAAAGGAACTTTATGTACATCGGTTGTAGCAAAGATAAAAATTGTATGTGCGGGTGGTTCCTCCAGTGTCTTCAAAAAAGCATTAAAGGATTCCCGTGTAAGCATATGAACTTCATCGATAATATAGACTTTATATTTCCCTCTGGTAGGTGCATACTTAACTGATTCCCGTAATGTTCTGATTTCATCAATGCCCCTGTTCGATGCACCGTCAATCTCAATTATGTCGAGAGATTGGGATGAAACTATCGACTTACACATTTCACATTCATTGCAGGGTTCGGC
>DATICR010000399.1:0-11490 GCA_035456745.1 Ignavibacteriaceae bacterium | reverse complement strand
TACGCCAATAAGTAAAGTATTTTTATTTGATGTTTTTAAATTGGTTTGAGGATGAACCGTCGAATCAAAAACCGGCGTCTGAGAATGTTCCGGTGGATTAACCGGCTGTCTCATTTCTTCTTTCTTTGTCTTTTCCACGCCAGACTCTAAACGTGGTTTTTCTTCAACTGGTTCAATGGATTTATTTTCAATTGTCAGTTTTTCTTCCGGCATATCCTCATAAGGTAAACCATCTTTTGCGGCTTCATATTTTTTCAAAATAATATCCCCATCAATACCAACAACTACCGCATATTCTTTTATAAAAGCTTTAACATAAATTTCGGGAAGGAAACTGAAATTGCCTTCTTCAATGGCTTCAAGAAATTTGATATCTATCCTGGTTCTAGACGATAACTGTTTCAGGGTAAAATTATTTTTTATTCGCGCTGCTTTTAATTCTTCTGCTAATTTATCAAACATTTTTTCTTAATCTTTTTGACATTAATTTTTAACTAATTTTGCTGCAAATGCACCATCCATCTGATGCGAGTGCGGAAAAGTCTGTATGCAGCCGTTTGGATCAACAATCTCTGCAGGAAATGAATCTGCAGCATTCTCAAGTTTAAAATCAGTATGTACATTAAGAAATTTATTTACTATTTCCCAGTTCTCCTCAGGTTCAATTGAACAGGTACTGTATACCACAACACCACCCGGCTTTACTAAAGCAGCTGCTTTTTCAAGCAGCTGGGACTGCAGTTCTGTCATTCGGCGTATATCGAGGAGATCTTTTTTCCACTTCACATCCGGTTTTTTGCAGAGTGTCCCGGTGCCAGAACAGGGTACATCCGCCAGTATACGGTCAAATCCTGTATCATCATAATTCAAAGCATCTGTTTCTACCAGTTTTATGGAATTAATTCCAAGCCGTTTAATATTCTTTTCCATAATTTTTAAACGTGCTTCGAATCTGTCAATTGAAATTATTTCCCCCTCATCGTGCATTCGGCCTGCAATGTATGCAGATTTGCCTCCCGGTGCAGCACACATATCCAGGACTCTCATCCCGGGTTTAACATCTAATAGTCTGCAAGATAATCCTGCACTTTCATCCTGTATATTGAAGTATCCCAGGTTATAATATTCCCATGCTGTAATATTGGTCAGGTTCTGCAGCTTAAAGAATTCCGGCAGAAATTTTCCCGGCTTGTAGCGAAGATTCACTTTATTCAATAATTGTTTAAACTCTTCAGGTGTAGTCTTTAGTGCATTTACTTTCAGGGTCAGAAAAGGTTTCTCATTATTTGCGGCTAAAAGTTTTTCTGTGGAATCTTTACCGAATCTTGCAAGATACCTTTTAACCATCCACGAAGGATGTGAATAATATGCCGCCAGATATCCTGGTAAATCTTCTTCCGGATCCGGATAACGGATCGCGTTTTTACTTCTTATGATATTACGAAGTATGGCATTTGTGAGATCAGCAGGTTTCTGTCCCTGCAGCTTTTTTACAAATTCTACAGCTTCATTGACTACTGCAAAATCCGGTACTCTATCAAGAAACATTATCTGGTAAAGTGCAACCCGGAGACCATTTTTCAGATTGGGTATGGCTTTCGAAAATTGTCCTTTGTAAAATCCGTTTAATATCCAGTCAAGCCTCCCCATCCATCTTACAACACCGTGTACTATTTCAAAAAGAAGTGCCTTATCCGGACCGGAGAGTTCACTGTTTCTCATTTCATTATCAAGCAGTCTCTCAAGGTAAGAATCCGTTCGTTCAACACGGTTAAGAATTTTTACTGCAAGACCTCTTACGCCAGAATATAAATCTATAACTTTATGCTCTTCGAACTGTTCCATCATACTGGTTTCTGTCTTTCACTATTTGTCATGTTGAATACATTTTTGAATAGATTTTCATCTGCTTCTGTCATATTAACGTTTCTTCTCTTCATTACTGTTTTGGCTGTTATAATGCTTTTTTCTACATCATAAACAACCATATTGCCTTTTCCTCCCCAGGAAAAAGAAGGTATAAATTTATCCTGGAATCCCGGGCTTAAAATGTTACTGGAAAAACCAACAATTGTTCCTGTTGTAAACATCGTGCTTATAGCTGTTTTTGTATGATCTCCCATAATTAATCCAAGAAACTGTAATCCAGTATTAATTTTTCCCCGGGGCAGAATTAAATTAATATTACTATAGTTATTTTTCAGATCACTGCAGATTGTGTTGGCCCCTAAATTAACCCAGCTTCCAAGATAGGAATGACCGATATAACCGGTGTGCTGTTTATTACTATAAGGCATTATTAGAGATTGTTCAACCTCACCTCCGATTTTACAAACGGCGCCGATTGAAACATTTTCTGAAATAATAGCGCAGCTTTTTATTTTGGTTTTTTCCCCAATATAAGCCGGACCTTCGATAACACTGTTGGGAAAAATCTCTACTGCATTACTTATGTATACCGGTCCATTGGAAGCATCTATAACAACACCCGGTTTTATTATGGCTTCGCTTTCAATTGTAACATCATCTTTATTTATCAGATCCACACCTCTGAAAAGTCTGGCATCATCCGAAATTCCTGATAATTTGCTACTCCTGAAGTCATTACGTAATACGGAACCATTATTTATTATCATATCCCATATAAAGTCTATAGTATCAATTTCTATTGCCTCCTCCGGTATCCCTTCAAAAATTGATAATTCAATTGAATCGGGATTATTTTCTCTGATCTTATTTATGGTTGATGAGGTTACTTTGGCCGCTATCAGATTATCGTTTTTTTTATATACTTTTTCTGAAGTATTTTTTGTGAGTGATTCGTAAAAGATCTCATCCATCAGAACCCGTCCGTTTATAAATAGATAATTATCATCTTTTAATTCATTAACCTCTATGCCGGGATGATTCTGTTTAACTGATTCTTTAAGGTAATCTCTGCAGAACAGTGAAAATTTTGCATTGGGAAAATAATTCAGGATTTTCTCACGAAGGGTGTTCATACCGTATAGAAGATCAAACACTGGACGGGATAATGAAAGAGGATAAAAATTGTCCGATAGTTTATCTTCAAATATACAAATGTGCATCTGTATCCTTTAATTAAAGAAGGTTCGATAATTTAATATTTTTTAATCTAATATTCCCGTTTGAATCGATGATTTGTATCCGGCGTAATAAAAAAGCGAAGCAAATAGTCGCTTCGCCTTTTTGAAAAATTAATAAAAATTGACCACTTTACTTCACAATTTCCCTTTTGGAAGGATCAATCACTTTTGATTTTGAAACCAGATAATAAAATGCCGGGATTACAAATAATGTGAGTAATGTCGAGACTATCAATCCGCCTATTGATACAATTCCCATCGGAATTCTCATTTCTTTTCCGGCAGTTCCGATTCCAAGTGCCATGGGAAGCATTCCAAGAATAATTGCAACAGTTGCCATTATCTGCGGTTTCAGCTTGGTAGGGCATGCCTCAAGAAGTGCATCTTTTGGAAGCATTCCATGTTCCCTTCTGAGTTGATTTGTATAATCCAGAATCAGGATTGCATTGTTGACCACGATTCCTATCAACATAATTATTGCCATCATGGAAACAACATTGAATGGAGTATTGGTAATATAAAGGGCAAAGATAACTCCTATCATCGCAAGTACTACCGTTAACATAATCGGCACCGGCTGCCAGAAGCTTTCAAGTAATGCGGCCAGAAGCATATACGTTAAAAATACTGCCAGGAAAAATGCAAATATCATATCCTGGATCATATCATTCATCATTTTTACGTTCCCTCCCCATCTTATATAGTACCCGGGAGGAAGGTCCAGGTTGGCGAGCCTTTTGTCTATTTCACTTGTTATATTTCCGAGCGGAACACCTGAAGCAGGTGCTCCTGTAAACATAATGGATACATATTTATCGCGGTGAAGAATTTTTGTGTAACCTTTTGTGAATTTTATATCCGCAAGCTGATCAAACCTGAATGGACCAACTGGTGACGCAACAGTAATTCCGGAAATTTTCTCTGGAGCATCAACAGATTTATCATTCATTGTTACAGTAATATCATATTCATTCCCTAGTTCACGGTATTTCGATGACTGGATTCCTTCAACTGACGAACGTAAAGTTAATGCAAGGTCAGTAATGCTTAATCCAGCCTGGACTAATTTTTCTCTTTTGGGAAATACAGTTATTTCAGGTTTCCCGGCTCGGGAACTCTGATCAAAGTTAATAAGTCCCGGAATATCTTTAATTCTTTTTACAACCTCATTCTTATATTGATCAAGTTTGTCAATATCCTGCCCCATTAAAAAGAATTCAACAGGCGAGCCGGGACCACCGGCAGAGGAACCAAGATCAACTTTAATTCTTGCATTAGGAATATCGGCTAGCTCTTTTACAAAGACTGATATCATATCCTGAAGTGTAATATCCCTCTCCTGTGCATCTACAAGCTGAACATCCATCAGAGCCATATTCGATCCGATATCAAGCTCACTCAACCTTCCGAGGTTTGTAATCATATGTATGACTTCAGGATGTTTTTTTACCCGGTTTTCTATTTCACTCAGTAAATTTCCTGTAGCCTGCAGATTATAACCTTCGGGCATTTCAACGGATATTTTTATCTTCCCGTCATCAAAAGATGGCAGAAATTCAAATCCGACTTTGGAACCTAATGTCATCAGTACCAAAATCAATAAAGCAAATGAGGAGGTAACAACCAAAAAGCTTGTCAGCTTATTCTTCAGACATCGGGCAAGCATTTTTTTATACCATAGTGTCTGCTTCTCCTCAAAAATATTCAGCTTCTGACTTATCTTACCCGGTTTATGCTCTTTGCTGAGTATCAGTGATGCAAGCATTGGGGTCAGAGTAAAAGACATAATCAACGAAAATATTGTCGCAAACACTGCAGCCAGCGCCAGCTCTCTTAACCACATTCCAACCATTGATGACATATTTGCAATAGGTAGAAACACAACAAGATTTGTGAGAGTGGATGCAAGAACAGCAACCATTACTTCCGAGGTACCATGGTAAGCTGCCTGCTTTATGCTTTCACCCATTTTCCTGAAACGGAAAATATTTTCTATAACCACAATTGAATTTGCTACAAGAACTCCTACAGAAACAGACAATCCCATTAGAGTCATCATGTTCAGCGTAAGGCCTGAAACCTGCAATAGTAAAAAAGTAGATATGATCGAAGTCGGCATCGAGAGTGCAACAATAATTGTAGAACGCAGATCATGAAGAAAGAGAAATAAAACTAATGCGGTGAATATTATACCCAGGTAAATGTTGCTCATTGTATCATCAACACTGCTCTGTACAAATCCTGATTCATCATTGACTATTTCCAGATTAGTGCCTTCGGGAAGAGCCGATTGAATATCGGGAATTGATGCCCTGATTGCTTCAGCTACTTTTACAACATTTCCTTCGGCACTTTTAACTATACCAAGCCTCACGACATTTTCATTTCTGAAATTCTGTTTTACATTGTAATAAACAGCCCGCTGCCTGATATCCTTTCCCACATCTTCAACGGCGGCAAATTGTCTTACTTTTTTTGGCCCGAAGGGGGTTGGTACTTCCAATTCATTGATTGCATCCGGTGTGGTATATTGTCCGTTTAATCTGACTGTGTATTCCTGATCGCCAATCTGGAAATATCCACCGGGGATATCCATATTGTGCATTTTTAATATCTGGCTTAACTGAGGAAGAGAGATTGAATTTTCATAGACTTCTTTGTTATCAAGGATAACTCTTACTTCTCTCTCCTGTCCCCCCGTTATTTGAACATTGGCTACACCTTCAATCTGTGAAAAACGGTCCTTGAGAGTTTTATCGGCAATTTCATATAATTGTCTTGGATCAAGATTACCGCTCAAAACCACATCAACTACAGGAAAGGACTTAAAATCAACTTTCTGCACTATGGGCTTCTTCGAATCCTCGGGCAAATCATTAATAATTTCATCTACTTTATTTTTAACTTCCTGATTCGCTACATCAACATCTTTTCCCATCTGGAATTCTATAATGATAATAGATAAACCATCAAGAGAATACGACTCAACTCTTTCAATCCGGCTTATTGTTGAAATAGATTCTTCAATCCTTTTACTAATAAGAGTCTCTATTTCCTTGGGACCTGCTCCGGGATAAACGGTAGATATTGTTACATATGGAATTTCGACATCAGGCTGAAGATTCAGATTTAATCTGAAAAAAGCTAGTAATCCAAAGATCACTAAAACGAGAAGACCGACTGTCATCAGCACAGGACGGTTTATTGAAACTTTTGCAATATACATTTCTAAATCCCTTCTATTGAATCACTTTTACTGCTGTACCGTCATCCAGCTGATCGACACCGGTAATTATAAGTTTGTCACCCGGTCTGAGCCCTTTGTTTACTTCATAATAAATTCCGCTTTCACGCCCATTCTCAGCATAAACTTTAACGGCTTTACCGTTATTCTCAGTAAACAGGAAATGTCCTTTATCATCAACCATCATAAGACTTCTCGGTATTATTATTGCCTTCGGATTTTCATAGACAAGCACTTTTATTTCAACTGTAACTCCATTCATTAATTCATTACCGGCATTATCAAATTCAGATTCCGCATAGAATGACTGCCTTGCAGGATCAATACCCAGTGAAACATCCGTGATTTTTCCGGGGTATTCCTTTCCATTATATACAGCGATGGTCTTCATTCCTTTTTTAATAAACCCGATCTCTTTTTCTGAGACCCATATCTTTGCACGCATTTTATTTGTTTGCGCTACTGTAAACAGGTAGGCATCTTTATTAACGTTATCACCTTCATTCACTTTCAAATCAACTATTCTTCCGTTAAACGGAGATTCGATAAAAAGCATTTGTTTTAATGATTCATAATTTCTTTTATTTACAAGATACTGTGTTTCGGCACCATCAAAATTTGCCTGGGAGGTTTCACCGGCTTCAAGCAGTGTTTTAAGTCTGTCGTAATTCTTCTTGCTGTTTTCATAAGAGGTTTTTGCCTGATCATATTGAAGTGCCGGGTTATCGATATCAAACTGAATAACAACCTGGTTCTCTTTTATATAATCACCGATTCTTGCATTAATTTTTTCGATTTTTCCGCCAATCATCGCTCCCTTAGTCGCTTCTTTTATTCCGGTCAGTTTTGAATAATAACTTATAAATTTATGAAACGGTTTATATTTCACTTCCTCCACCTTTACGGGAATTCCTTCCTCCTTCTGTATCTCCTCCATACTTTTGGCAGCTTCCTGACTTTTGTTCCCGCAGCCTGAAAAGAAAATTATTATTAAAACTGTAATTATATAACTGCTTATTTTAATTATTAACGGTCTCATTTCAATCATCTTCTCCTTTAATTGAATAAATTTGAAAATCTTTTTAATCTTTTAAATCCTCGAATATTGAATAATATTCGGGTTGAACTTTCCCTATCAATTGGTCGAGTTCAAAACTCGTAATCAAATAACTGTAAACCGTCTGCAGCCTGTTTAATCTTGCCTGCCTCAGGGCAATATCCGCATTCTGAATTTCAAGCTGACTGCTTGTTCCCTCTTTGTATCTTACTGTTGCGATTTCATACGCCCGTTCTGCCAGCGATACATTTCTATCCTGGGATTCAACAACTGCTTTTACTCTTTCCAATTCATTAATTTTTGATTTCACTTGTGCAGTCAAAAAATCCTTTAGCTGTGTCACCTGTTCCTCAGTCTGCTGATAGGTTATTGTAGATTGCTCCACCCTGTGCGCGGATTGCTGCCCTTTCCATAGATTTATAGAAAAGTTCACACCCACTGTTAGAGATGAGTAGTTCTGGAAATTCCATTTATCCGAGGACCCTGCATAAGAGTAATTTCCAAAGGCTGCAAGATTGGGCCAGTATTCCGCCCGGTCAAGATCAATAAATGCATCATCAACCTGGGCTTTAAGCTGAAGAGTAGTCAGGTTCAGATTTGATTTTAAAACTTCATCAATCATATCCTGCTTTTCCGGGATGGTTATAGGCTGATATGTAATGCTTCCGTCTACTTCAATTTCATTTTCGGGATTTAATCCGAGAAGAACTTTCAGCCCATCTTTTGCGTCTTTTAATCTGTTCTCCATTTCCAGCAATGTCGGTCTGATATTTTCTACCTGTACCTGTGCCTGAAGATTATCAAACTCGGAAACCAGTCCCTGGCCATATAGCGCATTAACATTCTTATAGTTCTCCTGTGCATTCTCAAAACTTGCACTCGTAATTTCATATACTTCTTTTGTAACAAGTACTCCGTAAAATGCTTTTTGCACATTGAGAACAGTACTTGAAATCGTATTCTTCAGTTGTTCTTTTGATAGATTTAGATAAATCTGCGATGCACCAATCCCGCGAAATACTGCTGAACTGAACAATACCTGCGTTAACTGCAGACTGGTTTCATAATTATTCGAAAGTGCAAATGATTGCAGACTGTAACCAACTGGTTTGAATTTATTGTTATCACGGGGAATAACATTCTCATCAAACAAAATTGCATATGTTGCATTTCCCAGCAGAGCTGCAAAATCCGGGAAAGGGGTCTGCGGCTTTTTTAGAAAATGATTAAATCCAGCGGACAAATCCAAACTCGGCAGAGCATATCCGAAAGCCTCATGGACAGCAGCACTGGCTTTGTGAACATTCATTTCTGCAATTTTTATATCACTGTTATTTTTAAGTGCGGTTTTAATTGCATCATCAAGAGTGAATGTCTGAGTTTGTGAATAAACTGAATTTGTTAATAATAAAAGAAGAACAATTAGCAGATATTTTAATTTTCGTTTCATTAATCTTCCGGTCTGATTTTGATTATTTTTAGAAAAGAGGAGACAAATATTTCCCTGAACGAATAATTACAAACTATCGCTCCGGGTAGCATGATATTTGAATAGCATTGGAGATTCATCTAATCTCCCCCAAACATTAAATTTTTAATTAACATCCCCTTTTTATCCAAAAAGAATAAAAAGTTCTTCAAAATTAGGAAATTATAGGGACTTTTTATAACCAAATCAATAGTAATTATATAGATGGCAAACCTGTCCAAAATAAATTGTACCCTAAAGCGAGAAACTTAAACCACAGGGAAAATAGTGTAAACAGAGAGATGGCTTCGCCATTTAGGTTGTAAAATGGATAAGCATCCCGAAGGGATCAGTCGGAGCGTAGCGAAGATCTCGGCGAAGACGGACGTAAATCAAGCTCTTAATATTGAATTGTATATTAAATTATTGATATCTTTTTTTATTCCAACTAAAACATATTTTCAGCGTTCATCAGCGTAAAAACCACCTGTTAGAAATGAGGGATGGAATAAAAAATAAAAACAAAAAAATTCCTTTCGATTTTTATTAAAATCCAATCTTTTTTGGAGTTCCAGATTTAATTTGGACGGTTCTGATAAATGGGTATTAAATATATCTTTCGGTTCAATTAGTTTTATTTGATTAAAAAGTTTTACAGAAAAGATTTGAGGGCTCTTCCGATATAATTATGACCCCGCCACTTATTTGAATCTTTCAATTTTTGAATCAATTGGAGATTCGATTGTTTTAAAATTGAGTATAAAAAGTTCATTGGTTGAGCGTATTCAGAGCGCGTTCAGTGCGCATTTAGTGCGAAATTAGACGATTGTTGGAAAGTAATAACCTATAAATAATTTTATAATTTTTTAAGCTGAACGATTGATTGTGTTAAATCGCGTGCTTAATGAGACCGGTAACTAAATTTCAAAAAAAATATTTTATTCCGGACAGGTTTGAACGATTATAGAAGGATAATATTATGCTTAAGTGATATAACTATCTGATATATTTGACTTCGACAGAACGCAGCTTACACTCATATATTGGTTTAGGGTTAAAATTTTTATTACTTCTGTAAAATTCAGGGACAATTTTCTTATCATTCCCCCTTAATGAACTTGTTCTATTTGGCTTCTACTCAGTTCATTTGATACTATTTCAGCATATCCCGGGCTATTAAAGTAGTATCCTATGAACAGAATTGGTCATTCCGCCTTGCGGAACTGCGGATTGTGGACTGTTGACTTCTCATTGCCCCTGCTTTCTGCATTGCCTACTGCCTATTGCGACTGCCTACTGCGACTGCTTACTGCCGACTTTCAATCTCACCGGTCCTGCTTTTCTTACTTCTTCAGAAGTTCCGTCTGCGAATACTTTAAAATTTTCTATGAACCTGGCTGAAAGTGCATCATATTTTTTCCAGTACTCGTCTTTGTTTCCCCAGCTTGAGGAAGGATCAAGAACATCTTCGGGAACATCGGGACAGGTTAATGGCACTTCGAATCCGAACAGTTTGTCTTTTCTGTATTTTACTTTATCAAGTTTTCCGTCAAGAGCTGCATTTAAAAGATTACGAGTATGTCGTATGCTTATTCTTTTTCCAACTCCGAATCTTCCGCCGACCCATCCGGTGTTAACTAACCACACGTTTGCATTATGCTTCAGCATCCTCTGCTTCAGCATTTCTGAATATTCATAAGGATGACGTACCATAAATGGAGCTCCGAAACACGCACTGAATGTAATCTGCGGCTCTATTCCCAACCCTATTTCGGTACCTGCAATTTTTGATGTATAACCACTTATAAAATGATACTGCGCCTGTTCAGGATTTAATCTTGCAATAGGAGGTAGTACTCCTGAGGCGTCACAGGTTAAAAATATAATGTTCTTTGGATGACTTCTTACATATCCCGCTTCAACCACATTGGGAATAAATTCAAGGGGATATGATGCACGGGTATTTTCAGTGATATGATCATCATCCAGATCGATATTTCTTGAAATAGGATCATATACAACATTTTCAAGTATGGTCCCAAACCTGCGCGTAGTCGCATAGATTTCAGGCTCATGCTCTGCTGATAGTCTAATCACTTTTGCGTAGCATCCCCCTTCGAAATTAAATACTCCCTGGCTGCTCCAGCCGTGCTCGTCATCCCCGATTAACCCCCTGGAAGGATCTGCCGACAGAGTTGTTTTTCCTGTTCCGCTTAATCCGAAAAACAATGCAACGTCTCCTTTGGAACCGACATTCGCGGAGCAATGCATTGGAAGTACATCTTCAAATGTTAAAAGAAAATTAAGTACGGTAAAAATCGATTTTTTAATTTCCCCACCGTAAAGTGAGTTTGCTATAACAGCAGTTCTTTCGGCAAAGTTGAGCACAATTGCAGTTTCAGTTCTTGTGCCGTCAATTGAAGGATCTGCATTGAAACCGGGTAGTGCTATTACCGTAAAATCGGGAATAAATTTTTTAAGCACATCCGGATCATTTGTGGTAATAAACATATTTCTGGCAAAGAGACTGTGCCATGCTTTTTCAGTGATTATCCTGATTGGCATTCTGTAATCTGGATCCGCACCGGCATAGCAATCCTGTACGAAAAGCTCT
>DATICR010000398.1:0-3998 GCA_035456745.1 Ignavibacteriaceae bacterium | reverse complement strand
ACTCAGTATTCGGAGTCAGGATGATATTCTTAGCGCGGTCAACAAGGTTCATAGTTCAACTCCCAATTATTTATAAATTATATTGATTATTTAGGCCTTATCATAATTAGAGTGATGCGTTATCAGAACCTTTACCGGATTCACCCGGAATGATTGCATTAACATAATCTATTTATATTAAATTCTCAAAGAAAAAATTAAATTCATTAGATTGATTTAAAATAAAGGGGTGTCAATTCTCACAGTCCGCCTAATGATAGTTTATTATTTATAATACGATTGAAACGATAATTTAAAGGAGATAGGAATGTTAAAAGTCAGGATGATCTTGTTGTCGATATTTTTGGTTTTTCTAACTATAACTTCTTTTGCAGGTGGAGACGTGGAAAACCAGTTAAAAGATTATTTTAACAAAACCGCACAAAAGGTAAGACATGCAAATAGTGCTTCCGAAAAAAGAGATATATTAAATAATTCATTCAGTGGATTATTAAAAGCCTTTAATGCAACTGCTGAAATGCCTCTCTCAGATAAAGATCGTGAGGGGATAAATTATTTTAAAAGAATAATTCAGCAGAAGCAGTATGAGTTAAACGGCCTCAATGGATATGAAAAGGTGTCAGATTCTAATCTGAACCAGTTTGCACAATTTTCTATGCAGCAGTTTGAACAATCTGCAGAGTACATAACAATCAGCGTGATTGCACTTGTTCTGATCATCATACTTGTAATTCTGCTTTTATAAATAAAATATCAGGTTTATTCCCGGGAACAATGAAAAGAATCTTCATCCTGATTTTATTTTGTATGGGGATAAATGCATATCCTGAATCCGCTGGTCCGGATGTCAGCGTTTCCATTATATATATAATTCACGGAGACGGGAATTATGTTTATCACGACACTTCCGGTAATCCGCATTCGTCAGATGAAGAAATATTGGCTCAGGCATTTTATGTTGGAGAACATATTAAAAATGGCGAAGTGTTTATATTTCATCAAAAAAAAGCCTCAAAATTTTTATTCTTTCAGAAAGACGATGCGGATTTTTATTATTTCAGAAATGGCGAAAGAATGAGGGAGGATACTTACAGAAGGGATAATTCCGATTTGGATTTTAGGGAAGAATTAAAGCTTTATAAGGAATCCGGAGATAAGAAATTAATAAATCCTGTAAAAATACTTTTATACTACGGGCATGAAATTCCTTTTCCCGGAAGAGAGGTTAATACTTATAACAATACCCATCCTGATATTTCTTTTAATGATACCTTGTTTACTACAATTGTTAAAAATTTTGCTGCAGGGAAGAAATTTGACCTGGTTGTGGTATCGACCTGCAATAATGGAACTCCTGAAATGGTATTTCTCCTTTCACCTTATTCAAAATTTATTATTGCTTCACCCGGAGATCTTCATCTGTCCCAGATAAATTCTTCTTATCTCGAAAATTTAAACATGGCTGATTATATGCCGTTTACTTTTGCTAAAAATTTTGCCGGATACGCATTTAATCAGTTAAAAAAAAATACTTTGACCGAGATAACGATTTCACTTTATGATACGGAGAAAACTAAACCTTATGTAACAGATCTACTGAATAACGAAAATTATAAAATGAATGTTGGACTTGATATCCCGGGTAATTGTGACTGTTCTTCTATCAGCACCTTCAAGGCGAAAAATATAGCCGAAGGTGTAACCGTGTTTTATAATCCACCCGCATTTGGTAAAAATAAAAATGCAAAGGCACATTCAGGATGGGGGTGTAAAACTGTCAGCATTTTTTAAGAAATTTTACAGAATTAAAGACGAATTACATAAAGATACCAATACACTAACTATTATCTGAGTACGCTCTAACTACGCTTTGAATACGCTCTGGGTACTCTCTGAATACTCTTTATACAACAGACAAGATAGGTCCTAAATTTTACTATTCTGAGCAAATCTTAGGTCCTCTTTTAAGCAGGAACATTCACTTATTAAATTTAAATATGACCCCCGTTTACTCTCGGCGGTGGTCCATTAAGTTACTCATGTTTCATTCTTTTTGAATCCTGGTCCCTCACAGCTATAATCCCTTTTGAGAGAAATTGAATTTTTCTATATATTTATTCTCTAATGAACTTATCATTAAGTTTCCTTTCCCTAATAATTCAGGATATTCAAATGAATTTCATGAAATTTTCGTTCTCAACTTTCATCCTTCTTATTGTGCTGTTATTTATATACAGCATTCAACTATCGGCTCAGAAAATAAATATGGATAAGTTTAAAGGAATGAAACCCCGTGCAATCGGACCTGCAGGAATGAGCGGCAGGGTAACGGCTTTCGATGTTGTAATGAGCAATACTGATATCATCTATGCCGGTACCGCGTCAGGGGGACTATGGAGATCAACAAGTGCGGGAGTTAATTGGGAACCGATTTTTGACAAAGAGCCGGTAACTTCTATTGGGGCCGTTGCTGTAGATCAGAGGGTTCCGGATGTTATTTGGGTCGGAACCGGTGAAGCAAACCCAAGAAACAGCCAGTCAAGCGGTAATGGAGTATACAAAAGTATTGATGGAGGAAAAAATTGGATTCACCGCGGTCTTGATAAAACAAGAAATATAAGCCGCGTAATTATTGATCCTTATAATTCCGATGTTGTCTATGTAGCTGCACTGGGTTCAGCATGGGATTCAACAGAAGAGCGGGGAATTTATAAAACTTCCGATGGGGGACATACCTGGAACAGGATTTTATATGTTGATGAAAAAACAGGTGCTGCAGATTTGATAATGGATCCTTCTAATCCGAATAAGCTTTTCGCAGCAATGTGGGAGTATAGAAGATGGCCCTGGTATTTTAAATCCGGAGGACCCGGTTCAGGTTTGTATGTAACTTTCGACGGAGGAAAGAACTGGACAAAAAGAACAGAAAAGGATGGATTACCTAATGGAGTTCTTGGAAGAATTGGTCTTGCACTATGCAACAAATATCCGAACGTTGTTTATGCTTTGATTGAATCCAAAAAAAATGCTTTGTATAGATCGGATGACGGGGGATTTAAGTGGAAGATGGTTAATAATAAAGATGTAGGAGATCGTCCGTTTTATTATTCGCAGCTTGCTGTTGATCCTGAAAATGAAAACAGGATTTATGATATTCATTCAATAGTTACCGTAAGTGAAGATGGAGGTAAAACTTTTGAAACACTCGTTTCATGGAACAAGCTCCATCCCGATCATCACGCATTCTGGATAAGTCCTCGGGATCCCGGATTTCTGATCGACGGAAACGACGGCGGAATGGCGATATCACACGATAAAGGAAAAACATGGCGCTTTGTGGAAAACCTTCCGCTTGGACAGTATTATCATATCGATTATGATATGGAAACACCTTATAATGTTTATGGTGGAATGCAGGATAATGGTTCCTGGATGGGGCCAAACCGTGTTTTCAGTACTGAAGGAATTACAAATTTTTACTGGCAGATGCTCAGTTTCGGAGATGGGTTTGATGTTGTTTCTGATCCTTCTGATTCAAGATATGGTTATTCAATGTCGCAGGGAGGTAACCTTGTTCGTTATGATATGCTGACCGGACATGACAAATTTATCCGCCCTCCCGATCCCGATACGGTGAAATTAAGATTCAACTGGAATGCAGGAATAGCGCAGGATCCTTTTAACGATGCAGCAATTTATTTCGGAAGTCAGTTCCTGCATAAAAGTACCGATAGAGGTAACAGCTGGCAGATTATTTCACCAGATCTTACAACTAACGACACTTCTAAACAGAAACAGTATGATAGCGGCGGATTAACTTATGATGTAACCGATGCAGAAAATTTTACTACAATTATTTCAATTGATCCCAGCCCTATTAATAAGGATATAATATGGGTTGGTACTGATGATGGTAATTTGCAATTAACAAGAAACGGAGGGAAAACCTGGAAAAATGTTTCGGGTAATTTTGGGGCCCCGGCAGGAACATGGATACC
>DATICR010000397.1:0-2586 GCA_035456745.1 Ignavibacteriaceae bacterium | reverse complement strand
ATGGAAGAAGTTTTAGTTGCTTCATCATATTTATCGAACAATGAATATTCAATTTCTTTCCCTTCTCCATTTATCCTGATTTTAAGAATTGTAAATTCCGGTTCATTCCTTTCAAGTTTCCATAAAGGGAAAAGCAGCTTCGAGGTAAGATCGACCGGTCTTATTGTCTTTCCCTTAATATCGATTTCTTCCTTATCAAAAAATCCTGTCGCTCTTAAGGCTCTCATTAATTGAATATGGCCCGGATAACGTAAAGTTTTCTCTTTCATATCGGGAATTTTCATTGTCTTTAATAAAGATCGTAAACCATCGGTATTAAATGCTTCAAGAGTTCCTGCTTCGGTATTAATTAATTCCGGCTCCGACAGAGCTTCCTTTGTGACAACTTTTCCATTGACCATAATTCTTGCCGGACGCGTATACTCTTCAATTACATCAATCGGAGAAAAAGGTGCTTTATATTCATAAGGTGGTTTTCTTTCAAACGGTAGTCCGCCTACATAACATTCAAAAGAATTTACTTTCATTCTTTCGGAATGATATCCTAGGATTATGTTGCTTAGTCCGGGAGCAACTCCGCAATCCACAATTGCAGTTACATTATTTTCTAAAGCAAGCCTGTCAAGCTCAAAAGGATCTTCATCGAAAAATGAAATATCAACCACATTTTTACCTGATTCAATAATTGCTTTTAAGCACTCAAATCCCATAAAACCCGGAACAGCCCCTACTACTAAATCTGAATCCCTGATTGTGTTAACTAATTGATCTTTATCGGAAATATCTGCTTTCTTAATTTTAACCGGGATTAAAGATTTTAATTCCTTGAGTCTTTCTTCATTTATATCACACACAGTAACTTCATATTTTTTTGACAGATCTTCAGCAATAGCGCTTCCCACCATCCCTGCTCCCAAAACCGTTATTTTATTCATTTTTTCCTCAATACTGTTTAGAATAATGGTGCATACAAAACCTGATAATTATATTGACAACAAAATTAATCAGAGAGTCAGTCAGAAAAAAATTATTGAAACCATTCAGCTGCGGATTTCAGAAATATATGCAACCGGATATCCTTTATTCCAATCGTTTATCATTAAAAAGGTAACTGTGGATATGGAAGGCATTAATTTGAGGTATGAAAAAAGAAGTAAAAGTAACCTTTCACCTGAAAATGAAGTCTAAATTGAAAAACCAAAAGGAAGCATAATGAAAAAATTTGCATTAAGTACAATAATTCTTTTTACGATTCTGCTGTCGGGTAGTTTAATCGCGTGCCATATTGAAGTAGGTTCAGAATCTAATGGAGATCTTCAGACTATACAGGAAAAATCCTTCCCAATTCAACCGGGCAAAGATTTGAGAGTTGAAGCTTCAAGCGGTGACGTAACAGTTACTACCTGGGATAAATCAGAAGTTTATATCAAAATTTTGGGAAATGAAAAAGCCAGAGATAAAATGGAGTTTAAATTCAACAATAATGATGATGAGGTCTCTGTAATTGCCAAAAGAGAATCATTTTTTAATTGGTTTTCAAGCGGCATTAAATTGAGGTTTGAAATTAAAGTACCTGCCGAGTTCAACTCAAACATTAATACTTCCGGCGGTGATATTATGGTTGGTGAAATAAGAGGCAGTAATTTATTGAAGACCTCTGGCGGCGATGTCTGGGTTAAAAATACCGACGGCGTACTAAAAATATCCACTTCGGGTGGGGATATAAACCTGGATTCTAACAGCGGTGATATGAATGTCTCGACATCAGGAGGAGATATTAAAGCCCGTGAATTTAAAGGCGATTTTTCAGCTACTACTTCAGGCGGTGATATTTTATTGAAAGGTAGTGACTCAAAAATATATGCTGAAACATCGGGAGGAAATATTGTACTTGAATACAGCGGTCAGAATAAAGGCATAGATGTTGAAACTTCAGGCGGGGACATTCAGATGAAACTGCCGGCGGATTTTAGTGCTGCTGCAAATATGCACACTTCAGGCGGAGAGATTGAATGCGAGCTGACTGCAAATAACGCACATAAAATTTCCTCATCAAGATTTGAAGCCGATCTGAATAATGGCGGAGCAGAGCTCGTTGCAAAAACATCTGGTGGAGATATTTCAGTAAAAAAACAATAATTCTATATAACAGGATATTTCGTGCGCAGATGTTATTTACAGCTGCGCATTTTTATTGCCAACGCGAAACCGCCGGGAAGAGCAAAGAAATTATTCACAGATTAACATTATTTATAATCGGCTTTATGACGCAAAGCTTAACCTATTCCACCGAGAAGACGCAAAAGGAGGCATTCCTTGTGTACTTAAAGATGAGTCGCTTCAGCGACGACTTTGTGTTCGAATAAAGATGAAATTAAAAATGATACACGATGAAATAACTGCGTTGTGTCATTTGCATTTATACTTTGTGAACAAAATTTGTTGTGCTCTTTGTGAAAATTCTTCGTGTTCTTTGTGCACCATATCTAAAACTGAAAAGATGACATCTTTCAATTATCGTTTTATATGTGAAAAGATGTCATCTTTAATTTTATTTCCAGATATCCCTGGTATAAAAGAATTATG
>DATICR010000396.1:0-7054 GCA_035456745.1 Ignavibacteriaceae bacterium | reverse complement strand
GTTATGCATTATCCAAGCTTCAGTTCAAAGGAAGGGATTTAATTTTTTACATAATAATTTTTACAATGACCCTGCCGTTTCAGATTACACTTATCCCTCAGTATATTATTATGGTTAAGTTTGGATGGATCGATACCTACCTGGCTTTGATCGTCCCTTACCTCATAAATGCGCTTAGTATAATCATGTTCAGACAATATTTTAAATCAATTCCTGATAGCCTGATTGATGCAGCAAGAATTGACGGATGCAACGAAATACAGATCATATTCAGAATATTATGGCCGAATTCATTGCCGGCAATAATTACGATTGGAATAATAACCTTTATGGCTTCCTGGAATGAAGTCCTGTGGCCATTAATCGTAATACGCGACGAAAGCCTGATGACTATGCCGCAGCTTGTTACGCTATTTGCCGTTGGCGGAAGAGCTGAATCTCAGCTTGGAGTCAAGCTGGCTTCGGCAGTGATGCTGGCACTGCCGATAGTCGTAGCTTACCTGTTCTTCCAGAAATATTTTATCCAGAGTATGGCATCTGCAGGACTTAAAGAATAAATTATAAAATTACCAGGCAGTTAAATGCACAGCATAATTAAATACGCAAAGAATCCTATTCTCACCAAAGAGAATGTACCTTTTCACGTTAATAGTATTTTTAATGCAGGTGCAGTGAAAATTGATGATAAATATATTCTACTCTGCCGAACCGAGATGCCTGATGGCAGATCAACACTGACTCTTGCCCAAAGCACGGATGGGATAGATTTTAAAGTAGCGGATAAACCGTGTCTTACTCCGGAAGATCATAAAGACTATCTGGAATTTGTCGAGTGGGGGATTGAAGATCCGAGAATAACAAAAATCGACGAAAAATATTATTTAACTTATACCGGGTATTCAAAATATGAACCCCTCGTCATATTAACAGAGACTACTGATTTCAAAACTTTTAAGATTCATGGTCCGATAAGTGAACCGTCAAATAAGGATTGCAGTTTGTTTCCTGAAAAGATTGATGGGTATTACTGGAAAATAGACAGGCCGTCGGCTCATAACAGAAGGGATATCTGGGTAAGCAAAAGTCCCGATCTGGACCACTGGAGTCCCCACAAAGTATTAATGGAACCCATCCCCGGTTCCTGGGAATCTAATCGAATCGGTTCATCAAGCAATCCTATCAGGATAAAAGAAGGATGGTTAATGATGTACCACGGAGTAAAAGAAATTGCATTCAGTGCAATTTATAGAATTGGTGTAGTATTGCTTGATTATGAGAAACCCTGGATTCTAAAAGGGAGGACCAGGGCACCGATAATTGTGCCCGATCATATTTTTGAAAGAATTGGTGATGTCGGAAATGTTGTATTTACCAATGGATGGATTATGGAACCCGACGGAGAAATTAAAATTTATTATTCCGGCGCTGATACGAATATTTGTCTCGCCACGACTACAAGGGATAGCCTTGTTTCTCTTTGTTTAAATAATTGAGGTGATCATAAAAAAAATAATTGTTACTGTAGTTTTATTTATCTTATTATGGCCCGGAATAGATCAATGCCAGGTTTCAAAATCTGTTTCCCTGGTAAATCCGTCTCACCTCGATGCACTTTATGAGGAGATAAATATTGAAGGCAGGTCGATGGGAATTATACATATTTATAGTAATTATCCTGACTATAAGTGGGTGGGCGATGAGGATGAAGGGATTGCCTGCGTTGATGATGCGGCACGTGCTGCAATATTTTATTTAAGAAATTACCGGGACGAAAAGGATACTAATAGTCTTATAAAATCAGAAGGCTTGCTCGAATTCCTTTTGTATATGCAGTCGGATAATGGATACTTTTATAACTTTTTGCTTGAAGATCATTCGATAAACAAAACACATCAAAACAGTGTTAATGGACCGTCGTGGTGGTCATGGAGGGCAATGTGGGCATTATCGGAAGGTTATAAAATATTAAAGGATGTGAATCCTGCATTAACCCTGTCAATTAAAACTACCCTGGTAAAATCTGTAGAAGCCGTAAAGCATGACTTCACGTCAGAAAAAGTAACTGGCACAATAAAAGGAATAGAATTTCCCTCCTGGCTGCCGGCTGAATCTGCTGCCGACCAGGCCGCGGTATTGGTGCTTGCTCTTTTGAATTATTATGAAGAAACAAATGATAATGCTGTTGTAAATTATATAAATAATCTGTGTGACGGCATACTTATGATGCAAAAAGGCTCTTCATCAGAGATTCCGTTCAATGCATTTCTCAGTTGGCAGAATATCTGGCATGCATACGGAAATAGTCAATCATATGCATTATTAAAAGCTTCAAAAATTCTACAAAGAACTGAGCTTCAAACCGCAGCTTTGAATGAAGTAGATAACTTTTATGATTACTCATTTAAGTCAAATAATCTCAGCAGTTTTGAATTGGAAAAAGAAGGTGACTCATTAAGATTTGCGAAAAAAAATAATTTTCCTCAGATTGCATATAATTTCAGACCTATGATTTTTGCCTGTCTTGAAGCGTTTGCCCAAACGGATGATTCTGTTTATGCCCAAAAGTCAGCAGATATTTCAGGATGGTTTTTCGGATACAATATTTCGTGTGCGGAAATGTACGACTATTCAACCGGGATATGTTTCGACGGTATAGATGCTCAAGGTGATATTAATATGAATTCAGGTGCTGAATCTACTATTGAGGCTCTGCTATCTATGCAGATGCTTGAGGAGTATCCCATAGTGAAGGAGAATTTACTTAAAAAATATTTTTAATAATTAAAAGATATATGTATGGAAATAGAAAAAACTACTATTGTTCTTAAGCCGGATCCAAAAAAAGTACAGCTGAGAGTTTTCGAACCTGCTACAGAAATTCAGCGGAATAATATACTGTCCCGGGTTTTAACATTATCTGATAAAGAAGCCGAGAATGAATATGAAAATATAAGTAAGGAATTTAATAGCAGGCATAGAAATATGTCTGAATTCTTCCTGAGAAGGTACAGGCAGGTGGCTAAATATGTTGACGAGGGTTCATCAATGAGTAAAACAAAACAGTTGCTGATTGGAGCATCTTTATCCATGGAATATGCTGTCGAATCAACTGCATTGTTTAATCCGGCCGTAGTTTGGCATCCAGATCAAAATGACCTTCCTTCCGGAAGTAAAAGATTTATTATAAGTCTGCGTGCTGTGGGTGAGGGTCATGTGTCATCGATTGTTTTTCGGGAAGGAATTCTGGATTCGAAAAATAATATTAGTGTGGAAGAACCGGGAATTTTTGTTACTCCGCCTGAAGTAATCACCGGTACAAACTATGACAAATTAATATTTCAAAGAAAGATAAAGGAAACAGACCTGGTAGGGGAGTTGTCTGAAAATGTATTTGAACAATTGGGTAATATTTTCGTCTATAACGAACTCGAACAACTGCTGGATAGTACGACCGCGCAATCTCAGTTTTATAATGAAAAGAATAAGCTGGCAGTCAATGAGATACTTTCATCTTCTTTCTCGGACTATGAAATATTTTATACTCCCGATATTCCGCTCACTGAACGAATTATCTTCCCGAGGAGTATGGCTGAATCTAATGGAATTGAAGACGCACGCTTTGTCTGTTTTCATGATGATGACGGAAGTATCCGTTATTATGCCACTTATACTGCCTTTAATGGCAGCAAGATTCAATCTCACTTATTGGAGACAGAGGATTTTCTACATTTCAGGATCAACAGGATTTCCGGTCTGGAAGCTAAGAATAAGGGAATGGCACTCTTTCCTAAAAAGATAAATGGTATGTATGCAATGCTTTCACGACAGGATAACGAAAATAATTTCATAATGTTTTCAGATAATCTGTATATCTGGAATACGAAGCAGCTGATATCAAAACCTGTTTTCAATTGGGAAATAGTGCAGACGGGTAACTGCGGTTCTCCAATTGAAACTGAAAAGGGATGGCTTGTGCTGACCCATGGTGTGGGACCCGTCAGGAAATATTGTATCGGTGCAATTCTTCTCGATAAAAATGATCCGTCAAAAGTCATCGGACGTCTTAAAAAACCTCTTCTTTCTGCAGATGAAAAAGAACGTGAGGGATATGTGCCGAATGTGGTCTATACCTGCGGAAGTTTAATAAATGGTGATGCATTAATTATTCCTTACGCAATGTCTGATTATGCCAGCAGTTTCGCCAAAGTTAATCTGAAGGATCTATTAAACGAACTAACATCAGGTTGAGGTAAATATGTTAAAGTCGTTCATAATTATTGTAATAGGGGGACTCACACTTTTATTTTCATCCTGTGAATTCAAGGAACCGGCTCGGTCATCAGATATGAATTTGAAAATCAATTACAGCGGGGATGCGAAGATAGAGGTGGGAGGACCTTTTGTGGGGGTTGAAATGCACCATAGTTCTCCCTTGCTTCAAAGAGTAAGCTTTTTTTACCCTTCGGCAAACAGCCTGGATGAGAGTACCGATTACTGGAAACGGGATACTTCATTCATTATGCTGCTTGGATTAAAAACAGGAGATATGGCTAAAGAATTAATCGGCAAAGAACCCTTCCGGTTTGATCTTACTCCTTATTCCGTTGATTTTCATAAGAGTGATAGTGTGAAGTCAATTAATATTTCCTACAGGTTTACAAAAACAAAACCTGCAATGGTTATCCGTTATGAAATAAAAAATGAGAGCAGCCAGGAAACTCCATTCGAATTCTATACAGCTCTGGAAACCACCCTCCGTACGAGTCATTCTTATAATATTATTGATACGGCATGGACAGAATATGATAATGTGAATTCTGTACTTTATACTAATTTTGATAATCCTCAAACTCAGTCTGCTCAGGTATTTGTTATAAATGCTGCTGAAAAACCCTCAGGTTTCAGTTCGACGAGTCGTTTATCAGGATTAGAGAATCCGGATCAGGAATGGTTAAAACAGATCAATATGAAGCTCCCGGGTGATTTGATGACAAAAGATAAACCGGGAAGATCTGCTGCTAAATTTACTTATAATAAAGTCCTGAAGCCCCGGGAATCAATGGTTGTAATACAGATAGTCGGATCCTGTAAACAGTCTGAGGGAAAAAATATTACAGGCTATTTGCTTAAAAATTATGATAAAGAAGTAAATGATTATGAGGAGTCGGTATTGAAAAAAGCTTTCAGGGAGACAGAAATAACTTCGGGTGATTCAGCAATTGATCAATCGGTTTACTGGGCAAAAGCGATTCTGGAAGCAAATACTCATTATCTCGATGGGGAGTTCGTTCCAATGCCCTGTCCTGCCGAGTATAATTTCTATTTCACACATGATGTCTTAAAAACTGATCTCGCTGCCGTCAATTTCGATACTGCAAGAGTCAAAAGAGATCTTGATTTTATTATCCGGCATGCAAATGAAGAAAAGATCATTCCTCATGCTTATTACTGGAAGGATGATGGTTATAAAACAGAACTTGCTGCACACGATAATTGGAATAACTTCTGGCTCATCATAGTCTCCGGTAGCTATCTGAGACATTCGGCCGACATATCATTTTTGAAAACTCTATATCCTTACATTCAGAAAAGTCTTGATCAGGCTTTGATTACAAAAGGTGATGACAATTTAATGTGGTCCAATATGCCCGACTGGTGGGACATCGGAAATATATATGGTCCGAGAGCCTATATGACTATCCTCGCAGTAAAAGCAATAAGGGAATATATATTTATTTCCACCGTTCTCGGAAATAATTCGGATAAGCTTCTGTCTTACGAGCAGCTTGCTGATAAAATGCAGCAGCAGCTGAACAGTAAACTCTGGGATAATAATCTAAAATATTTGATTAACTATTATGAACCGGGAAAAGTAGATGACCATTATTATATTGGCTCATTGCTCGCTGCACATTATGGATTGCTGGATCAAACCCGGATAGATGAATTAGTAAAAACAGCGGGAGAAAAATTGTTGGATAAAAAAGTGGGGATCTATAATGTTTTCCCGATGGATTTTAATAAGCTGCGCGATTACCTTCATTTTGCCGGTAATGAAGCGGGAGATCCTTTTCTCTATGCTAACGGGGGCATCTGGCCTCATGGAAATACCTGGTATGCGCTTGCATTAATGGCGGATGGAAAAAAGGATGAAGCTTTTACTTTCATTAAAAACATTATGACCTTGAAAGGGATCATGGAAGGACCAAATGGTCAGCCTGCAATGTATGAAGTCCGCTGCGGAAATTTTAACGATCCTTCTGTCTACGGTACAGTTGATAAACCTCAGTTCCTTTGGGCTGCAGGATGGTACCTGTATTCCCTTTATCATCTTTTTGCGGTCCAGGAAAATGAATGGAATATTTATCTGGATCCATATAATACTAATGCACAAAATAAAATATCGTTCGACCTTTATAATAACGGCAAATTATCAAAGGTAACTGTTACGGGAAAGGGGAGCTTTATAAAAAAGATCCTTTATGACGGAAAAGAGATGCCGACAGGAGTTATTCCTTCTGAAGGTAAATATAATAAAATCGAAATCTTGTCCGGTGTTCCTGAAAGACCATACCTTAAAAGTTCTGAATCTATACTGAAGGAATGCGGATACGATGATAAGTCAAAAACTCTGGCGGTAGATTTAAAAAGCTATCCTGGACATAATGATGAAATTACTGTTGCTTCTCCTCTGGAGATATCAAATATTTTAATTGATAATAAACCATATTCAGGACCGGTAGATACTAAGACAAAAGATGGAATAAAAATTATCAAAATAAGATTTACTCATACTTCATCTTCATCCGGTATCAGATTCGCGTTTAAATAAAATTTATAATGAAGAAAAAATTTTTTCTTAAAGATAATTGGAAATTTAAGATAACTAAATATCCTCCCGGAGAGATTACTCTTAAAAGCATTAAAACCTGGTTACCTGCAGTTGTTCCGGGAACAATCCACACAGATTTGTTGAACGCAGACTTGATTGAAGATCCATTCAGAGAAGGGAATGAGTATAGGTATGAGTGGATTGCAAAAAGTAATTGTATAT
>DATICR010000395.1:0-9754 GCA_035456745.1 Ignavibacteriaceae bacterium | reverse complement strand
GAGTCATGTTTTTGCCCAGCCTGAAAAAACTCTGGACGCGGCGGAATTGGAACTTGCAATTAAAAAGCTTAATATGCTTGGAAGTGTATTATATATTGCAGCTCATCCGGATGATGAGAATACAGTAGCACTTGCTTATTTTGAAACAGGAATGATGCTGAGAACAGGTTATTGTGCAATGAACAGGGGAAGCGGAGGACAAAATCTGATAGGTGATGAGCAATCGGATTTACTCGGAGTGATCAGAACACAGGAATTGATGGCGGCAAGACGGATAGACGGAGCCGAACAATTCTTCACACGTGCAATTGATTTCGGCTACTCAAAAAATCCGGATGAAACATTTAAGATCTGGAATAAAGAAAAAATACTTTCAGATGTTGTCTGGATAATAAGAAAATTCCAACCCGATGTTATTATAACCCGTTTTCCTGATACAGGAGAAGGCGGACATGGACATCATACAGCATCAGCCATTTTAGCCGAAGATGCTTTTAACCTGGCAGGTAATCCGTCAAGCTTCCCTGAACAATTAAAGTATGTGAAACCATGGCAGCCAAGAAGATTATACTGGAATGCCTGGCGTAGCTTGCTTGAAAAAAAGCACGAGGATATATCCGATGCTATTCAGATTGATCTTGGAGCATACAATCCATTACTCGGAAAATCTTATAACGAAATAGCGGCAGAAAGCCGGAGTATGCATAAAAGTCAGGGATTCGGCATGTCGGCAAGAAGAGGTGAGGAATTAAATTATTTTGTGCAGTTAAAAGGTGATTCCGCAAAGAGTATGTTTGAAGGAATTGATCTTACCTGGAAGCGTGTGAAAGGTGGCGAAAAGGTAGGAAACATACTTGGTGAAATCGAAAAAGAATACAATCCCGAAAATCCTTCTGCCAGTTTGCCAAAACTCCTGGAAGCCTTGTACGAAATGAATAAATTAGATGATAAATTCTGGGTTCCTATAAAGAAAAAAGAGCTGCTTGATGTAATTAGAAACGCAGCAGGCATATGGATTGAAGCTTTTGCCGATGATTATATTTTCACACCCGGGGACTCAGTTAAAATTTCCAGCGGAATAGTTAAGCGTTCGGATTACCCATTAACTCTGAAAGAAGTTAAGGTCAACTACCTCAATTCACCTCAGAATTTAAATATGAATCTTCAGGATAACATTTATATTAAAGCAGAAGAGAATATTAAACTGCCGGTTGATATTGCTTATACTCAGCCATATTGGTTGAGCAAACCTCACGGATTGGGTACGTATAATGTAAGTGAACAAATGCTGATTGGTAAACCGCAAAATGATCCACCTCTCACTGCAGAATTTATATTATCAGATGGCAAATCGGATTTTACATTATCAGTACCTGTTCTTTATCACTGGACTGATCCTGTACATGGCGAAGAATTCAGACCAATAGAGATTGCACCGGAAATTGCAGTTAACATTACTGATAAATTATATTTATTCAATAATAACGATAGCAAACCTGTCACGGTTGATCTTATTAATAACAAAAAAGGATTACAAGGAAAATTGTCGTTAAATATACCTGACGGTTGGAAATCAGTTCCGTCAGAATATGATTATAAATTAGATAAAAAAGGGGACGAAAAATCCTTTACGTTTAAAGTGACTTCTCCTCCTGGTCAATCAGAAACGACGGTCAGGGCCGTTGCAACAACCAGTGGGCAAGAATTTACCCAGGGAATGATTTCTATAAATTATCCCCATATACCTGTACAAACACTTTTTCCTCCGGCAGAGGCAAAATTAATTCATTTAAATATTAATAAAACGATAAACAATATCGGATATATCATGGGTTCAGGTGATGTGATTCCTGAATTTCTCGTCCAGCTTGGATATAAAGTCCACATGATTACAGATGCTGAACTCGACTCTGCTGTTGATCTGAATAAATACGATGCAATTGTCACCGGTATTCGTGCTTACAATACCCGTGCAAGACTGGCCATTGATCAACCAAAACTAATGGAGTATGTAGAAAACGGAGGGACATTGGTCGTTCAGTATAATACTACCTCCGATCTTGTAACAGATAATATCGGACCTTATCCTTTTTCCCTTTCCCACGATAGGATCACTGTTGAAGATTCTCCTGTATCATTTGATAATTCATCTTCTTCTTTGCTAAATTATCCTAATAAAATTTCAAAAGAAGATTTTGATGGATGGGTGCAGGAAAGAGGCTTATATTTCGCGAATAAATGGGATCAGCATTACAAGACTGTAATTTCAGGAAATGATCCTGGTGAGGCACCATTGAAGGGCGGTATACTTTATACAGAATATGGAAAAGGTGTTTTTATTTATACGGGTTACTCATGGTTCAGAGAAATTCCCGCCGGAGTACCCGGAGCTTTCAGAATTTTTGTCAACCTTATATCGGCAAAACAAAATGAACAATAATCAGCCGGATAAAGATATTTTCCAGGATGATGAAAAACCCCCGTTCCTGAAAACCTGGAATAATATTTATATACTGGTTTTTATTACCCTGGTCATTCTGATTATATTCTTTTACATATTCACAAAGGTTTTTGAGTGACCCTTTTAGACTGGATTGTGCTTATCGGGTTTCTTGTATTCGTTACAGTCTATGGTGTCTGGAAGACCCGCGGCACTAAAGACATCAATGGTTTTATCAGAGCCGGAAGATCAACCCCATGGTACACGATAGCTCTCTCTATTATGGCGACTCAGGCCAGCGCAATTACATTTCTTTCTACCCCGGGACAGGCATATGTGGACGGGATGAGGTTTGTTCAATTTTACATTGGGTTACCTATTGCAATGATTATCCTTTCGATAACAGCGGTCCCCATTTTTCATCGACTTAACATATTCACTGCTTATGAATATCTTGAAAAAAGATTTGATCTGAAAAACAGGATTCTTGGCAGTATTCTTTTTTTGACTCAAAGAGGACTAGCTGCAGGTTTTACAATCTTCGCTCCCGCTCTTATTCTTTCAGTCATTCTGGGTTGGAATATTGATTTGACTGTCATTATTACAGGGACTCTTGTGGTTATATATACAGCAACGGGAGGTTCGCGTGCCGTAAACCAGACACATATACAGCAAATGATCATAATTACAGTTGGAATGTTTACTGCTTTTATAATGATTTTCTTTCTTCTTCCTAAAGATGTTTCACCTCTCGATGCCGCTTTTATTGCCGGAAAATTGGGAAGATTAAACGCAATAGATTTTTCCTTCAATCTGAATGACAGGTATACTTTCTGGTCGGGTATAATCGGTGGCACGTTTTTAATGCTATCATATTTTGGTACGGATCAGTCTCAGGTACAACGGTATTTAGCCGGTAGTTCCATTGGACAGAGCAGACTTGGATTACTAACCAATGGTCTGGTGAAAGTACCAATGCAGTTTTTTATTCTTTTTGTAGGGGCTATGATTTTTGTTTTTTATCAGTTTGTAATTCCTCCAATATTTTTTAATCCAAATAGCTTAACTTCTGTTAAACAAAGCAGTTATGCCGACCAATTTGAAGGAATTAAACATCAATTTGAAGAAATACAAATTGAAAAGAAAGTAAAACTGAATGAAATGCTATTATCAATGAATGACGGTGCATCCGTTAAAACAGATCAACTAGTGGAACAGATTAAAGATAAACAAAAACAAGCTGATATTCTCCGGAGCAAGGCAGCTGCATTAATTACTAAAGTAGATCCGGGAGCAGATTCAAATGATACCAATTATATTTTCATTAGTTATATAATTAATTACCTGCCGGCTGGAATAATCGGACTTATTCTGGCTGCAATTTTCTCGGCATCAATGTCATCAACCTCAGCTGAACTTAACGCACTTGCTTCCACTACTGTAATCGATATCTATAAAAGACTCATCAGGAAAGATGCATCTGAAAAGCATTATTTAATGATATCTAAAGTAGCAACTATTTTATGGGGTGTATACGCAATAACATTTGCTCTCTTTGCAAACAGGCTGGGGTCATTGATTGAGGCTGTAAATATTCTGGGTTCGCTTGTATACGGAACAATCCTTGGTATTTTCCTTGTAGCATTTTATTTAAAGAAAGTTAAAGGAACAGCAACTTTTATATCTGCAATCATTGCTGAAATTGTTGTGCTTTATTGCTATCTTTTTACTACCATTCCTTTTCTATGGTATAATGTAATTGGCTGTTTGCTTTTAGTGATAATTGCTTTAGTACTAAACCCGGTTTTGGATAGAAAAACCCGGTTAAATTCAATCTGAACAAACGGAGTTTTTGATATGCTTTTCCCTATCGGTGATGATAACAGGGAACGCAATATAATTCCCTACATAAATTATTTAATCATTCTTGCCAACATTTTTGTCTTTGTCTTTCTCCAGGATCTGGGCGGTAATGAAAAATTTACATATAAATTTTCCACAGTTCCCGAGGAAATTGTGACCGGAAAAGATATCGTTACTCATGATCAAACTTATGAAAATCCGGAAACCGGTGAGAGATATACAATTCCAGGATTGGGAGTGACTCCCGTTTCTGTTTATCTGACTCTTTTAACTTCAATATTTATGCACGGAAGCATTGCTCATATTTTCGGAAATATGCTTTTCCTCTGGATTTTTGGTGATAACATTGAGAATAAAACAGGTCATCTCAGATACCTGATTTTCTATCTTGTTTGCGGAGTGTTAGCTTCATTAGCTCATGTTTATTCCACATACTTTTTAGGAGGAGATCCATTGATTCCCACTATCGGAGCTTCAGGAGCAATTTCCGGAGTACTCGGAGCTTACCTTTTATTATTCCCTAAGAAAAGAGTCAGCGTAATCATGTTTTACTTCATAACGGATATGCCGGCAATAATGGTAATCGGAATCTGGTTTCTTTTTCAGATAGTCAGTGGTTTGGGTCTTTTAGGAGGAGGTGTTCAGGGAGGAGGAGTTGCATACGGAGCACATGTAGGTGGGTTTATTTCCGGACTAATTCTTATAAAATTCTTTTCTTTAGGGAGATAAATTTTGTGATCAATGCACCTTATATTTATGTCACTTCTGTTATATTATTTCAATAAACTATTGGAAATAATCAGGAGGTTTAAATGAGTAGAGAACAGGATAAATTTGCAGGTTTCGTATCAGGATTGCTCGTCGGCGGAATAATTGGTGGTGTTATGGCTATGTTGTATACACCATTTTCAGGAAAAAAAATGAGAAAAAAAATTTCAAAGACAACAGATAATATTATAGACGATGTTAATGAAATAGTTGAAACAAGCAGAGATAAATTCGACAGTTTATTGAAAGATGGAAAAAAGAAAGCAACAACAATAATAGATGATGCAAAAAAGATTGTTTCAAATTAATTATAACGCAGGATATATTTGAACCCATTGATTTAATTTCAATGGGTTTTTATTTAACCGGTTACAGAAACCTTTTTATTATCTTCGAAAATTCTTCTTTTTAATTCCCTGACATTAAGCATTGTCGGTATTCCTTCCGAATACCAGTGTTTTTTACATCCACTGCAATCTAGAAGTACACATTGTGCAGGTACATTATATCTTTTTAATTCCCATCCTCCTTCAACCAGAGTGGTGACACACGCAGATGCCACTACTCCCCTAACAGGTCTGCCTGATTTGGGAGACCAAAGTGAAAGATCGGAAGCATGAGGAATGATATAAACATCAAATGCCCTATCATCTTTATATTTCTTTCCAAGTTTCCTCAATTGATTCACTTTACAGGCCGGAAGACAATCATTGCATATCAATCCCTCTTTGACCTTAACTGCTTCACATTCTCCCTCAGGTTTTCCCCTCATACAACCGGGAACGAGTACTACTTTTGTATCAACTTTTAAGAACTCAGTTCTGAATGCCCGGTTCATAAGCTCGGCACCAACCATATTAAGATGATATTCTATTCTTGCCCGGGTACATGATACTCTATCCTCGCGCCAGCGGTATCGCTTGTCTGAATCAGAAAGAAATTTTTCAACATTATCTGTATACTTTCCTAAAAATTTAGTCGAAGTCTCATCAAACCAATTGGTAAATTCATCTATCAGATAGAAGATTTTAAATACTTCTTCTTCTGACTTGTTACTCCAGAATGCTCTCCATCTTATAAACCGAAGAGCCTGTTCCCTGAATTCGCCAGTTGCTTCAAACCATTTACAAACATGATCTATCTGGATGAGAGTCGGTATATCGGGAGATTTTCGCCTCTCCCCTGGAAGCATAAAAAGAGACAATAAAACCCCCCGCATAAGATCAATAAACGGCTTAATCCGCTGATGCTTTTTTCTCCATTCCGACATTTTTGCCAGAGTAATAAAAGGAGCAATGTGTACCGCCAGCGCCTGTCCGGAATATGATCTCCATAGAACACCAAAGCTTAACAACTCAAGTATATATTCTTCCTTCTCCCGAATATCTTCGAGATTATATGTATTTAAATAATTAATATAATCTTCTACGATAGGGAATAATGAAGCTGAAGCTTTGTCCATCACAATATCAGCGAAAGTGCTGATTTCACTATAATAATCTTCAGAATTGGATTTCCCGCATTTTAATGAATACGTAACAGGCTGCATTTTCAACTTCCCTGATTTATGAAATTAATTTAAGAATAATTTTTTAAAGAATCACAACATTCCATTTCGATAATCCAATAATCCGATTATTAGAGATTCAATTACCAGTTAACAATTTGTTAACATACACTTAATATTGACATAATATTCGGAATCGGGAATAAGATTATTTTAGGGCACTATTTATTAAACATGATTAAAACATTAATACATATTCGACAGGAGAACAAGTAAATATGAAAAATTTGCTATTATTACTAACATCCTTCTTCTTTTTCGCTGGTCTTTCAACAGCTCAGGATAATAATCCGAAGTTCAGCGGCTTAATGTTCGGGGATTATTTCTATAACGCCGCCAACCATGATTCTTCTCAGAAAGATCTTAACGGGTTTCAATTCAGAAGAATCTATATTACTACTGATTATACCATCTCCGATAACTTTTCTTCACGCTTCCGGCTTGAAGCAGACCAGGGAGAGATAACTAACAATGGGAAAATTACTACAATGGTAAAAGATGCCTGGTTAAAATGGAAGGATATTTTTAATGGCTCAGATTTTATTTTTGGTATCTCTCCTACTCCTGCTTTTGATGTTTCTGAAGCCGCATGGGGACACAGATATCTTGAAAAAACAATTCTGGATTTAAGCGGTTCAGTATCATCAAGAGACCTGGGTATCGATTTAAAAGGAAAATTTGATAAAGAAGGGAGCGTAAAATATTGGTTGAAAATAGGAAATAATTCCGGTAACGCCCCTGAGGTAAATAAGTATAAAAGGTTTTATGGACTGCTGGAATTTGATCTTACACAAAATTTCTTGTTTACTCTTTATGGAGATTATGCATCAAATCCAAAAAAGCTCGATCCTTATGACAATGAGATGAAAAACAATTCGGCTTTCGTATTTGCCGGTTTTGTAAACTATAAACAAAAGGGCAGCTTTGGTTTGGGTGTTGAAGGTTTTCTGAAGTCACAGCAAAACCAGACACCAAATTCTGGATTAACTTCTTTAACAAATCAAAACGGATTTGGTGTTTCTCTGTGGGCTTATGTCAATTTTACAGAAACAGTCCAAATCGTAGGCCGTTTCGATACTATGGATCCCAATACGGACAAAGACAAAGATGGTAAAAATTTAATCCTTGCCGGTTTACAGTTTAATCCCATTAAAAATGTATGCATTACTCCCAATGTGGAAATATTCACTTACCAGCAGGAAAGTGTTGATAGTGATGTCACCCCAAGGATAACTCTTAACTGGGAATTTTAATAATTTAAAAATAAAAAGGAGATATGATGAAAATTAAAATATTGATGCTGGTGATAGCTGCGATAACTGGTTTATCATCAATTGCAGTTGCTCAGCAGAAATTAAATGGCGCAGGAGCAACTTTCCCCTACGTAATATATTCAAAATGGTTCGATGTATATCATCAGAAAACCGGAATAGAATTTAACTATCAGTCTATCGGAAGCGGCGGCGGAATAAAACAGGTTATAGAGGGAACAGTTGATTTTGGCGCTTCCGATGCTCCATTGACCGATGAACAAATTCAACAAGTTAAAAAAAAACAGGGGACAGAAATTCTTCATATTCCCACTGTCATGGGTGCTGTAGTTATTACATATAATCTTCCTTCTGTCGGGGAAGGTTTAAAGCTCACTCCCGAAGTTCTCGCAGATATTTACCTTGGAAAAATTACCAAATGGAATGACTCAAGGATTACATCTTTCAATCAGGGAAAGAAACTCCCTGATGAAGCTATATTTGTTACCCATCGTTCGGATGGAAGCGGTACTACAAATATTTTTACAGGATATCTTTCAAAGGTAAGCGATAGCTGGAAAAAGAAAGTGGGACAGGGAACTTCGGTTAACTGGCCGGCTGGTCTTGGCGGTAAAGGTAATGAAGGAGTTGCAGGACTTGTAAAACAGACCGAAGGATCTATAGGTTATGTGGAGCTGGCGTATGCAAAACAGAATAATCTTCCCTACTCATCTCTGAAAAATAAAGCAGGAAATTTTGTGATGCCGACTTTCGATGCTGTTTCTGCGGCTGCTGCAGGTTATTTAAAAAATATGCCCGATGATCTAAGAGTTGAAATAACTGATGCAGATGGAAAAGATTCGTGGCCAATTTCAGGATTCACCTGGCTTCTTATCTATAAAGATATGAAGGATAAGCAGAAAGCAAAGGCGATAGTTAATTTCCTTAAATGGGCAGTTACAGATGGTGAAAAATATGCCAAAGATTTGTATTATGCACCTCTTCCACAGGAAGTTGTAAAATTGGTTCAAAAGAAAATCAGTCTTATTTCTACTAAATAATGCTGTTTAAGACAAAAAAATTAAATAAAGAGAAGATACAGCAAGCGGATAGAAGTAATAGTTTATCCCTTGCTGCTTCTTATTTTAAAAAAGGATCTTCCGGCAGAAATATCGGGGATTTTATATTTGAAAACATCACCAGGTTCTTTGCTTTTATCATACTCGCTCTTGTTTTAATAATGGTCTATGAAATGGCCATCAAGTCTATACCATCAATCGAAAAATTCGGATGGGGATTTATTACGAGCCTAAGCTGGGACCCTGTTCACGATGATTATGGTGCTCTACCTTTTATTTTCGGTACCCTGTACTCTTCTTTAATAGCTCTGCTCATTGCACTGCCGCTTAGTGTTGGTATTGCAATCTTTCTTTCTGAGTTTGCCCCCAAATGGTTAGAACAACCTGTTTCAATCTTAGTGGAATTACTTGCAGCCATTCCAAGTATTGTTTACGGACTTTTTGGAATATTTGTGCTGACGCCCTGGCTGCGAAAAACAATTGAACCTTATTTGGGAGATCATTTAGGATTTATATTTTTATTTAAAGGGCCTCCCTATGGACTTGGAATGCTGGCGGCTGCTTTAATACTTACAATAATGATACTGCCCATTATTACATCAATATCGCGTGATGTTATGAAGTCAATCCCTGAAACTCAGCGTGAAGCTGCTTTTGCACTGGGAGCTACAAAATGGGAAGTTGTAAGAGTTGTGATAACAGGTGCAAAATCCGGAATACTGGGAGCAACACTGCTTGGATTGGGACGGGCAGTCGGCGAAACGATGGCAGTCACAATGGTTATAGG
>DATICR010000394.1:0-4715 GCA_035456745.1 Ignavibacteriaceae bacterium | reverse complement strand
ATGAAATGAAAAGAATTAAAAATGAGACTGTTGCCGACAGCGAATTACAGAATATCAAAAACTATGTCACCGGAAATTTTGCAATCTCTCTCGAGAATCCTCAGACTATTGCATCATTTGCAATCAATATTGATAAGTATAATCTGCCCCGGGATTATTACAAAAATTATCTGAAAAATGTTGCTGCTGTTACTCCTGCTGAAATTAAACTGGCGGCAGATAAATACATTAAACCGGATAACTCTAATATAGTTGTCGTTGGTGATGCAGACCAGGTTCAAAAAAGCCTGAAGCAGTTCGGACCAATAACATATTATGATGTCAATGGGAATAAAATTGATACTTCTCTCGCAAAAATTCCGGGAGATCTTTCGGCAAAAGATATACTAGATCATTATATAAAGGCCATCGGCGGAAGTGATAGTCTTGCGGCTGTCCGCGACAGAACAACCGTAATGAGCGGAACAATCCAGGGATTCGAAATAACTACGACGATTTATCAAAAAGCACCTGATCTTTTTAAACAGGTAGTTGATGCCGGACAGATGCAGCAGCAAATTTTATTCGATGGCAATGAAGGAATTATGCAGGCGGGAGGACAGGAAACAAAAATAACGGGAGATGAATTAGAGAAATTAAAATATCAGGCATCTATGAATTCCCTGCTTAAGCTTGATTCACTTGGCATTCAACTCAGACTGGGGGGTATGGAAAAAGTCAATAATAAAGATGTTTATAAAATTGAAATGATATTTCCTTCAGGTAACAAATGGGGAGAATACTTTGATCCGGAGACCGGGTTAAAAGTCAAGGAGACAAAAGACGTAAAGACTGCCCAGGGCAATTTTACCCAGGAAAATTTATATAGTGATTATAGAGATGTTGATGGTGTGAAATATCCTTTTATGATTAAGCAGTCTCTTGGTCCACAAAACATGGAATTCAGGGTCGTTTCAATTAAAATAAACTCAGATATACCTGATTCCACATTTAAACTAAAATAAATATGACCGGCAAAATTTCCGTAGTGGTGTTTGATCTGGGAAATGTCCTTATTCCATTTGACTACCAGATATTAAAAAATAAACTTGAAAAGATAGAGAAGAACCTTGGTGAAAAATTTCTGCAATTCTACAAGGATAATTACCTGTATCACCGTGATTTTGAACGTGGGGATCTCAGCGAAAATGATTTTATAGAAATAATGCTGTCGGCTTTAAATCATAAGATCGATAAAAAAACATTTTGCGAATATTTTTCTCATATTTTTACGGAAAATTTAGAAGTTATAGATCTACTGCCGGAATTAAAAAAAAGTTATCCCCTGGTGTTGCTTTCAAATACAAATTCAATACATTATGAGTTCGGCTGGAGACAATACAATTTTCTTAAATATTTTGACAGGCTCATTGTTTCCTATAAAGTGGGGGCTGTTAAACCGGAGGAAAAAATATACAGGGCGGTTGAGTTGTACACAAAAAAAAATCCCGAAGAACATTTATTTATTGATGATGTCGCTGAGTATGTAGATGCTGCAATAGCGATTGGCTGGGAAGGGATACAATTTAAGGGATACATAGATTTAAAATTGAATCTGGTTAACCGGGGAATTCTGAAATAAAAATCAAATAATATGATAAACTGGTTTTTAATTCTGCAGCGAATAAATATATTAATTTTATTAATAGCAATATTTTTATCATCCTGTACTGAAAAGAAAGAAGTTATTCACGCTCCGAAGGTTCCGGTAAAAGAAATTAAAAAGCCCGAATTGAAAATCGCATATAAAAATGCACATATTAAAAGCCGCCGCATTTTAGGCGAGCTCAAGGAAAAATTTGGGGATAAAGGGATGCGGCAGGTTCTTGCTCTCAACAGGATGGATACAAGGCATATTGTAATAGGAGATTCTATCTGTATTCCGGATACCCTGCCAGATGATTGGTTTTATTTTTCCCCTTTTCCTGAAAAAGTCACAGCCCTGGATTCGATTCAAAAAATTTTAATTTTCTCATACCGCGTGCAGGCATTTGCAGCTTATGAAAACGGTAAACTGATAAGATGGGGACCGACAAGTTTGGGAAAACGCTCTACTCCCACACCCCTCGGATTATATTTTACAAACTGGAAAGCTAAAGAAACTATCAGTACCGTTAATGATGAATGGATTTTACCCTGGGCGTTTAATATTGATAATTTTAACGGAATCTCCATTCACCAGTTTGAGCTTCCTGGTTATCCTGCCAGTCATTCCTGTGCAAGACTTCTCCAGCAGGATGCAGAATGGATCTATTATTGGGCTGAGCAATGGATACTTTCGAAAGACGGCAGCAGGGCAAAAGCTTCAGGAACTCCCGTTATTATATATGGAAAATATAATTTCCATTCACCTCCTCCCTGGAAATTACTTCCGGAGAACTCAGATGCGGATAAAATAGATACATTGGAATTAAACAGCATCGTTAAAGACTATCTGCCGGAAATTATAGAACGAAAGAATCAACGTGATTCTCTGTTAAACTCAATGAGAAAAGATTCAACAGATAAACGGGAATGACGTATTGATATAATATCCCCGGATTTTCATCCGGGGATATTCTGGTTCTGTTAACCCCTAAGCAGTTTCATCTATTTTCACTCAAAGCAATTTTGACAACTTCCTTCAATTCATTTTCGCCAAACGGCATCATTAATATTCTGAATCCCGAAACATCAATTTTATCCGTATGGACATCCGTTGAAAGATAAATAGTCGGAACATTGTAACTTTGAACCAGATTGGTTGCATATTCTAATCCGTCTTCATGTGACGATTTTTCAAGAATGATCAAATGGAAATCCATAGTTAAAGCTTTTTTTATTTTTTCTTTATTTGCTAAATTTATTATTTCTGCTTTATATCCGGCTTCATTTAACTGTTTTTTTATATCAAGTGCTATTATTCCGTTATCTATTGCTATCAGAATATTTTTATTTTTTAACATAAAAAATTCCTCATAGTAATACAGCTTTACAGGATGCAATTTTTGTGCCTTGTGAAAATTATTCGTTTATTAAGGCATAATTTCTTACTGTCTGAATTTTATTCGTAGTAAATGTAATTGCCCTATGATAGCACGCATATTGCCACGCAGGCTCTATAACACAATTCCTGTCTACAATTGGCAAAGTCTGCAGTAGGCAATCATTCAATAGACATATTCGCTTTTATTTTTTATTCTTCATTATTCTTTTGACTTTTATCTTGAATGGTCCCACTCATTTATTCTTATATTTGTAATTAAATTTGATTATTATATAAGGAAAGAAACAGGTAATGGGTTTAAGTATTGGTATAGTCGGATTGCCAAACGTTGGAAAATCAACTTTGTTTAATGCGTTAACCAAAGCACAAAATGCCGAGGCGGCAAATTATCCTTTCTGCACTATTGAACCAAATAAAGCAATTGTGCCTGTACCTGACGATAGAATAAATCAGCTTGCAAAACTGGTAAATCCTGCCAGACTTGTGAATAGTACCGTTGAATTTTTTGATATTGCCGGGCTTGTAAAAGGTGCCAGTAAAGGAGAGGGACTCGGTAACCAGTTCTTAAGCAATATAAGAGAAACTGATGCAATTCTTCATCTTGTCAGATGTTTTGAAAATAACGATGTGGTTCACGTTGATGGAAGTATAAATCCCATACGCGATATCGAGGTGGTTGAAACAGAACTGCTTCTTGCGGATATTCAGACATTGGAGAGAAAGATTGAAAAGCTGCAAAAAATGGCTAAAGGAGATAAAGCCGCAAAGCTGATGCTTGAGGATGCAGAAAATCTGCTGAAATTTTTAAATGATGGAAAGGCTGCAATATTATATCCTGAAAATGACAAAGAAACTGTCAGACAGTTATTCAATGAATTGCGGTTAATGACATCAAAAGATGTTATTTATTGCGCAAATGTTGATGAATCGGAGCTTGTTGAAGATAATGATTATGTTAAAGCAGTTAGAAAATATGCAGAGGAAAAAGGAGCTGAAGCTGTAAAAATATCAGCTAAGGTTGAAGAAGAAATGGTAGGGTTATCAGATGAAGAAAGACTTGAATTTCTGGAATCCTATGGTGTTAAGGAGAGCGGTCTCGAAAAAATCATACGGACCGGCTTCAATACTCTTGGCTTAATAAGCTATTTCACTGCTGGTCCTAAAGAAGTGAGAGCATGGACAATTCATAAAGAGTGGAAAGCTCCACAGGCAGCAGGTGTCATCCATACTGATTTTGAAAAAGGATTCATCAGGGCTGAAGTTATAAGTTATGAAGATTACATTAAGTGCGGTTCTGAAGCTGCCTGCAAAGCTTCAGGTCTGATGCGTATAGAAGGCAGAGATTATACCGTAAAAGACGGTGATGTAATGCATTTCCTCTTTAATGTTTAAAATTTTATTTTAATCCGTCATTTGGCAAGTAAAATACAATCTAAAGCAGGTAAATAGAAAGCGGATCCCGCAAGCGGGATACGCTGATGGTTAAGATTTTCGCTGATAAAAAAGATATATTATTTGGAAGGATTTGTATCAGGGGATTGTGATTTGATATTTTATGATTAACGTCCGACTTTGTCGAGATCTCCGCTTCGCTCCGACTGACCCGATAAATCGGGATGCAATCTTCTCAAATAAAATTATTTTGGACAGAAATTTGTTTAATAAATTATAATTTAAATATTATTATTCT